>JAJKJG010000344.1 GCA_021154065.1 Methylobacterium sp. | reverse complement strand
TAGACACTTTGGCCGCTTGGCCCCGTTTTGGGGTGGAACCTCATTAAGGGGCTTTAAAACCCGCAACGAAGAGCTTTTTCTTTTGATCCCGAGAAGTGTCCAAAGTGTCTAAAGCGTCTATGTTATTGTTACCAATCCGTCTTCGGATAGACACTGTTGCGAGGGAAGGGAACAAAGTGTCTACCCTTGGCGGTGAACGCCCTCTGACCGCTGAACTCAAAAGAAAACACGAAACAACCGTGGAGAGACAGCGGCTCCGCAGTACCGTTGATGCATGAGGCAGGTTATACTGCTCACATGTTTGAGAAAACCGGAGTCTCAACACACCTGCTTGTTCAAAAGAACAAGGACTCAACAACCCGTGCGCCGCATCGCTTCAAGCCTGGGAACACGCTCGGTTTCAAGCCCGGCCCCAACCCTGGCGGCAAGCCAAAGGATGGCGCCGAGGTCATGTTGCACGAACCCGAAGTCGTCCCGACGGAAGCGCCTGTTCAGAAGAACTGCGGCTCACCCGGTGGGCCGCATCGCTTCAAGCCTGGGAACACGCTTGGCTTCAAGCCCGGCGTCTGCCCCAACCCCGGTGGTTCGCGCCGCCCCGCTGACCGGGCGGCTTCGAACGAGTTCGCCGACGCGTTCTAGGGCGCTGAACGCTGCAGGGGGACCTCGCCCTCCGGGCCGAGGTCCTTTTCACGTAAGTGACATGTTAGCCCATCGTTAGCCGCACCGCCCACACATTGGCGGGGGATTCTACTAAGTCTCTGAAAATGCTGGCGCGCCCGAAAGGATTCGAACCTCTGACCCCCAGATTCGTAGTCTGGTGCTCTATCCAGCTGAGCTACGGGCGCCCATCGACGGACGCGCCTTGCTAGGAAAGCCGCCGGTCGGAGGGCTGACTTAAGGCCTTGGCGGGGGCTTTGCAACCTCTTGTCCGGCGACTCGCGGAAGGTCGTGGTCGACCGGCTAACCGCCTCCCACCGCTCCGCCTGATCGCGCCTCCCGGTCCGGGAGCACGATGCGGAAGCAGGCGCCGGCCGGCGTCGGCTCGAGGGACAGCGTGCCGCCATGCAGGCGCACGAGCTCGGCTGAGATCGCGAGCCCGAGCCCGGCACCGCCCGCCCGGCCCGAGCTGCGGAAGGCCGAGAAGAGGCGGCCGCGCGCCTGCTCCGGGATGCCGGGTCCATTGTCGGACACATGGATTGTCACCGTGCTGCCTTCACGCCGGGCCGTGATCGCTACTCGCGGCGGCCCGTCGCGCGTTCCGGCCTGGCTCAGCGCCTGCACGCTGTTGCGCACGAGGTTCACCAGCACCCGCGAGAGCTGGTCCGGATCGGCGTCGACCTCGAGGTCCGGCGCGACTTCCGATTGCAGCGAGATCCCGGCGCTTGCGACGAGCGCGGTCAGATCGCGCAGCTCGGTCACGATCGGGGCAAGCAGCACGCGGCGTCGCTCGGGCAGGCGCTCGGCGGCCCGGCCGTAGGCGAGCGTCGCCTGGCAGAACTCGATCGCCCGCCCGAGCGTCGCGACGAGCCGCGGCGCGACCCGCTGCACGGCCGGATCGGCGATGCCCTCGAGGCGGTCGGTCAGGAGCTGCGCGGTTGTCAGCATGTTGCGCAGCTCGTGGTTGATCTTGCTGACCGCGAGGCCGAGCTCGGCGAGGTGGCTCTTCTGGCGCAGCACGTCGGCGAGCGCGGTCTCCATCTGCGCGAGCGAGCGCTCGGCGACGCCGATCTCGTCGGTGCGACGCGACGGCGCGAGAATGCGGGAAGCGTCCTCGGGCTCGTCGCCGAAGGCCGCGATCGCGCCGGTGAGTCGCCGCACCGGCCGCACGATGAAGAACTGGAGCGCGAAATAAACCAAGCTCGCGGTGATGCCCGAGATGACTAGGGAGAGGATCAGGATGTTGCGGGAGAACTCCAGCATCGCGTCGCGAAGCGGCTTCTGATCGAGCACGATCTCGACGAAATCGGCGCCCGCCATGCCCTTTCCGAGAACCCGGATCGGCTGCTCGGCCGGCCACAGCAGGACCATGAAGGCGTCGCGGATCAGCGTCAGCCAGCTCACCTCGCGCAGGTCGACGGTGCGGGCGACCTCGGCCGGCATGTCGGAGGCCGCAAGGAGCCGGCGCGTGCCGCCGCCACGGATCGCGACGGCGCGCGCGCCGACGCCTTCGAGAAGCCGGGCCTGAAGCTCGGCCGGCAGGCTTTCGGCGGGCGCGGCGTCGAGCACGAGCGCGGCAACCTGCGCCGCGGCGAGCCGGTCGTTCAGCCAATTGCGCCGGAAATTCGCGACCGAGGGGAAGTAGATCAGCACCTCGGCGAGCATGACGAACAGCACCGTCAAGACGAGAAGGCGGGCCGAAAGCCCGAACGTCGATTCCCGGACGGGACCGTCCGCCTTTCGCTCGCTGCTCGCGGTCGCGGGCACGCCGGGAAGCCTCAGCCGAACCGTCGCCCGAAGGCGATGGCGCGCCGTAGCCACGGGCTCTCGGCGGAAGGCCTCAGAAACTCGACCGCGGCGCGCTTCGTCACCTCGGACAGCGTCGGATACGGGAACACGAGCCCGGCGAGGTCCTGGACCTTGAGGCGCTTCGCCATGGCAAGTGCCCACGGCACGATCAGGTCGCCGGCCTGCGCCGCTGCGATCGCGCAGCCGAGAATCTTGCCGCGCCTGGTGACGAGCGCCTTCACATGCCCGGCGGTGCGATGCTCCGCCTGGGCGCGATCGTTCTCGGCGACCGGCCACCGCAGGATGCGGAATGCGGTCCGGCTCGCGCGCGCCTCCTCCTCGGTCATGCCGACCGAGGCGATCTCCGGGTCGGTGTAGGTCACGCGCGGGATCGTGCTCGTGTCGACCTTCACCGGCAGCCGGAAGAGGGCGCTGCGGATCACGAGACCGGCGTGGTAGTTCGCGACGTGGGTGAACTTGTACGGGCCGCCGCCCGGCCCGGCGCAGTCGCCGATGGCGTAGACGCGCCGGTTCGTCGTGCGCAGGCCGCTGTCGACGATGATGCCGCCCTTGTCGTGGGCGATCCCGGCGGCTTCGAGCCCGAGCTCCTCGGTGACCGGCCGCCGCCCGGCCGCGACGAGAAGGTGACTGCCTTCAAGGGTTATCGGCGCGTCGCCGGACCGGAGCACGACGACGACGCGGTCGTCCCGCTGCTCGATCCGTTCGATCCTGATCCCGGTATGGAGCTCGATCCCGTCCTTGAGGAGCGCGCGCTCGAGCACCGCCGCCATCTCGGGGTCGTCGCGGGGGAGGAGGCGGGCGGCCTCGAGGATCGCGACCTCGGCGCCCAGGCGCCGGTGGGCCTGCGCCAGCTCCGCCCCGATCGGCCCGCCGCCGATGACGAGGAGCCGCTCCGGCTGCTGCGAAAGATCGAAGACGCTCTCGTTGGTGAGGTACGGAACCTGGTCGAGCCCCGGGATCGGCGGCGCGGAAGGGCGCGAGCCGGTGGCGAGGACGAAGCGACGGGCCTGAACGACAACCTCGCCCGCCGCGACGGTGTCTGGCCCCGTGAAGCGCGCCTCCGCCCTGATGACGCGGACGCCGAGCGCGGCGAAACGCTCGGCCGAATCGTTCGGGGCGATCGCTTCGATCACGCCGCGGACATGGTCGCGCACCCGCGCCATGTTGATCTGCGGGTCGCTGCGGCCGATGCCGAAGCCCGCGCCGTCGCGAATGCCTTGAGCGAGCTCGCCCGCGGCGATCAGCGCCTTCGACGGCACGCAGCCGACATTGAGGCAGTCGCCGCCCATGCGATCGCGCTCGATGAGGACGACCGGCACGCCGAATGAGGCGGCGATCGCCGCGACCGACAAGCCGCCCGAGCCCGCGCCAATCACGCAGAGATCGGGCTTCAGCACCTCGCTCAAGGGAGAACGCTCCGCCGAAAGCTCAAGCGTTAGGATGCTTGGCCGTCGCCGTCGAGGGCTTCGCCACCGCCGCGTCAGGCGTCCGGCGGCGCCAGTGGCGGATGATGACTGGGATCAGGGCCATGACGCCGAGGGCCGCGAAGGCGGCGAGAATCTGCGGCGTGAGGATCGACCAAAGGTCGAGATCGAACGCGCAATCCGTCCGCCCGGTGTTCTTGCAGGCGTGGAACGACGCCTTCTGGACTGCGATCACGCTGTCGAGCCCTGCCCCGGCCGTCGCGAAGGTGAAGGTCGCCGGCAGGATGCCGATCATGGTCGCGACGGCGAAGGTCTCGGCCCGCACGCCGAAAAGCGCCGCCGCGAGGTTCGTCATCCAGAACGGCATGATGGGCAGGAAGCGGAGGAAGAGAAGGTAGGAGAACGCGTCCTCGCGGAATCCGTCGGCGAACTTCTGCAGCTTCGGCCCGGCCTTGCGGACGAGGATATCGCCGACCGAGGTGCGGGCAATGAGGAAGACCAGCACCGCTCCGAGCGTTGCCGAAACCGCCGCGACCGCGCCGCCGAAGAACCATCCGAACAGGAATCCGCCGAGAATCGTCAGGAACACCGCGCCGGGGATGGAGAGCGCGACCGCGATGACGTAGACCGCCGCATAGGCGATGACCGCCATCGGCCCGTAGTGGTCGACGAAGGCCTGAAGCTTGTCGCGGTAGGCGACGATCGTCTCGAGGCTGAAGATCCGGTGGGCGCCCGTCGCGAAGACGATGACCATCGCGCCGCCGAGCGCCGCGAGCGGCAGGTATCGCGTCCAGGAGCGAGCCTGGTCCTGTTCGGAATGGTCCGCTGCCGCCACGCTCGCCTCGCGCCCCCCGGTCGAGCAATGTAGCCGCGTACGGGACGTTCCGCGAACCCCCGTCACGGCCTCGTGACGGGACGAAAGCCGCCGGTCTTGGGGAGCTCTGGGTGCGTCCGAACGTTGACTTTGGCAGCTCCTTCCGCCATAAGCCGCGCCATGTGACGGCGCTCCTTTCCCGGGAGCGCTGATCGTTTTTGCGCCACAATTCGTGAGAGGAGCCGCGAGGCCGCGGGCGTGCCGCCCCCTCGCGACCGGAGATGAGCCGTGAAGAGGACCTATCAACCGAGCAAGCTCGTTCGCAAGCGCCGGCACGGTTTCCGTGCCCGCATGGAGACGAAGGGCGGCCGCAAGGTGCTCGCAGCCCGGCGCGCCCACGGCCGCAAGCGCCTGTCCGCCTAAAATCTCCCAGATGCGCGACCCGTGCGCGCGACCCATCGGAGGCGCAGCTCCGGGCCGCCTGACCAAACGGCGCGAGTTCCTGGCGGCGGCTTCGGGCCGCCGCTTTCATACTGAACGGATGACCGTGCAGGGACTCGTGCGCGACGACGCGAGCGGATTGCGCTTCGGCTTGACGGTCACGAAGAAGGTCGGCCATGCGACCGAGCGCAACCGCATCCGGCGGCGGTTGCGACAGGCGTTCCGCCATGCCGCGGTTGATCATGGCGGGCGCAATGCCGATGTGGTGGTGATTGGGCGGCGGCCCGCTCTCGTCGCCGCCTTCCCGCTTCTCGTCGGCGACCTCCAGCGCGCCTTGGCGATCGTCACCAGACCCAGGCCGGCCAAAGCCGCGATCGCGCCGGCCGGCATCCTTTCCACCGGATCGGCCAATGCGTGAAGACAACAAGAATCTGCTTCTTGCCATCGTGCTGTCGGTGGTGGTGCTGATCGGCTGGAACTATTTCTACGGCGTGCCGCAGATGCAGCAGCAGAAGCAGGCGCAGCAAACGCAACCAACGGCGCCGGCGCAGCCGGCCCAGACGCCGATCCCAGGCGCTGCCCCGAAGGAGGGCGGGCCGGCGGCGCCGGTTCCGGGCACCGTTCCCACCCTTCCGGGCACGCCGGTCGTCGAGACCCGCGAGGCGGCGCTCCAGCGCAACCCGAGGCTCGCGATCGACACCCCGAGCCTTGCCGGATCGATCAATCTGCGCGGCGGGCGCATCGACGACGTGCTGTTGAAGAACTACCACGACACCGTCGACCCGAAGAGCCCGCGCATCGTGCTGTTCTCGCCGTCGGGCAGCCCGCACCCGCATTATGCCGAGTTCGGCTGGGTCGCGAGCGGG
>JAJKJG010000343.1 GCA_021154065.1 Methylobacterium sp. | reverse complement strand
CTCGGCCGAGAGCTCGTCCTTGGCGGCGCGCCTCGCGAGATCGGTCGCGGTCTTCGCCTGCGCGCCGGCGTCTGCCGCCACGGCCTCGATCGCCTCGCCGCTGTCGAGGCGGGTCGCGAGCGCGCGCGCCCGGTCGGCAAGGCGCCGCGACGTCGCGTCGGCGCGCCACTGCTCCGCGACCGCCGCCTTGGTCTCGGCAAGCGTCTTGTCGCGGGCCGCCTCGATGCCGGCGACCTCGAACCAGACATAGCCGCCGTCCTTCGTCCTGAGCGCCTCGTTGTCGACGCCGACGTCCGAGCCGAAGGCGGCGGCGAGGACCGCCTCGCGCTCGGGCAGGTTCGCGATCGGCCGGCCGGCCTTGTCCTTGCCGGAGCGGTCGATCGCCGGGATCGACATCACCGAAAGCCCGTTCTCGCGCGCGATCTGGGGCAGCGGACGGGCCCCGGCGCGCTGGTCCTCGACCTTGTCGTGAACATCGTCGATGGCGTTCTTGGCGCGCTCGACGGCGATCTCGCGGCGCACCTCGGCTGCGACCTCCTCGAACGGCTTGACGCTCTCGGGCTCGACATGCGTGACCCTGACGAGGACGGTCCCGAACCGGCCCTGCACCGGACCGCTCACGGCGCCCGGCGCGAGCGCGAAGGCGGCCTCGGCGACGGCCGGGTCGATCATCTCGGACTTCGCGAAGGTGCCGAGCTCGAGGTCCTTCTCCGCGATGTTCTTCTCGGCCGCCACCGCCTCGAAGGCGGCGCCCTCCTTGATCCGGCTGAAGGCGGCCTCGGCCTCACCTGAGGTCGGGAAGACGATCTGCTGGATGGTGCGGCGCTCGGGCGCGCCGAAGCGGCTCTTGACGCGCTCATAGCGCTTGCGGGCGTCCTCGTCGGACACCGCCTCGATCTTTGCGAGGGTCTCGGGGGTGACCGCGACGACGTTGACGGCCCGGTACTCGGGCGAGCGGAAAGTCGCCTTGCGCTCGTTGTAGAAGGCTTCGAGCTCCTGGTCGCTCGGCGCCGGGATCTCGCCGGCGGCGGCGGCCGGCAGGACGAAATAGGCGGCGGCGCGCCGCTCGGCGCCGTAGCGGTGGACCGCCTCCCGGGCGGCGATCGGGACCTGCATCGCGCCGGCGAGCGAGTCGGCGAGCTGGGCGCGAACGAGGGCGCCATGATGCTCGCGCACGAAGCCTGCCTCCGACAGCCCGCGCTCGCCGAGGTAGAGGTCGAACCGCTGCCGGTCGAACTGGCCGTTCGGACCCTTGAAGCTCGGCTCCTCGGTGACGCTTCTGACGACGAGCTGATCCGACACCCGCAGCCCGAGCTCGCGCGCCTTCTGGTCGAGCGTCGCCTCGGTCACCATCCGCGACAGGATCTGGCTGTCGAGGCCCATGGCGCGGGCCTGCTGCGGCGTCACCGACTGGCGGGTGCGCCGGATGAGCTGCTGCAGCTCGGTCTGGTAGTTGGAGCGGAACTGGTCGCCGGTGATCTCGACGTCGCCGACCTTCGCGACGACGACGCGCTGGCCGCCGCGGAAGATGTCGTTGATGCCCCAGATCGCGAAGCTGACGATCAGGAAGCCGAACAGCACGGCGACGATGGTCTTGCCGAGCCAGGTCTGGCCGGCGGTCCTCAACCCCTTCATCATGGCGGTGGATGTCCTTCCTCAGGCGACGCGATAGCCGATGATCGGGATTGGGAAAAGGGCACGCCCCGATTCGAGGTGACGCATGCGTTCCCTTGTCAGCCGCGGCGATTGCCGCCGCGGCGGCGCTTTGTTAAGCGCGCCGGGCCCGCTCGGAGACCCCGCGATGCCCAACCGTCCCCGCCCGCTCGTCGCCGGCAATTGGAAGATGAACGGCCTGCGGCGCTCGCTGAGGGTGCTCGGCGAGATCGAGCAGGGCTACACCCCGGGCCTCAAGGCGAAGGCCGATCTCCTCCTCTGCCCGCCGGCGACCCTCGTCTTGACGGCCGCGCACGTGCTCGTCGGCTCAGGGATCGCGGTCGGCGGGCAGGATTGCCACGCCAAGGAGGCGGGCGCCTTCACCGGCGACATCGCGGCCGAGATGCTCGCCGATGCCGGGGCGACCTTCGCGATCGTCGGCCATTCCGAGCGCCGCCAGTACCACGGCGAAAAGGACGCCGAGATCTGCGCCAAGGCCGCGGCCGCCCATCGCGCCGGGCTCGCCGCGATCGTCTGCGTCGGCGAGACGCAGGGCGAGCGCGAGGCGGGTAAGACGCTCGCCGTCGTCCGCCGCCAGCTGCGCGGCTCGGTTCCCGAGGCATCGCGCCGGGCCAATCTCGTCGTCGCCTACGAGCCGGTCTGGGCGATCGGCACCGGGCTGACCCCGACGGCGGCAGACGTCGCCGAGGTCCACGCCCTCATCCGCGACGAGCTGCGCCGTATCGTCGGTAAGGCCGAAGAGGCAAGCGTGCGCATCCTCTACGGCGGCTCGGTCAAGCCCGCAAACGCGAAGGAATTGCTCGCGGTCGAGAACGTCGACGGCGCGCTTGTCGGCGGCGCCAGCCTCCTCGCGGCGGATTTCTTGGGGATCGCGGGGGCGTATCTCGCCTAGGCGTGGCCTTCGGCGATCAGAGGAGACGGACGATGCGCGTGATGGTCCTGGTGAAGGCGACGAAGGACTCGGAGGCGGGCCTCATGCCCTCGACCGAGCTCCTTCAGGCCATGGGCCGGTTCAATGAGGAGCTGGTCAAGGCGGGCATCATGCAGGCCGGCGACGGACTGAAGCCGTCGCGCGAAGGCAAGCGCGTCGCCTTCGACGGCCCGAACCGCACCGTCATCGACGGGCCCTTTGCCGCGACGAGCGAGCTCGTCGCGGGCTTCTGGCTCTGGCAGGTCAAGGACATGGACGAGGCGGTCGCATGGGTGAAGCGCTGCCCGAACCCGATGCCCGGCCCAAGCGAGATCGAGATCCGCCCGCTCTACGAGATGGCCGACTTCGGCGAGGCGCTGACGCCGGAGGTCGCCGAGCTGCACGAGCGGACGCGGGATAACGCGGGGCGGTGAGGGGTCGGCGCGCCATCCTGTCCCGTATGTGATCGGCAGGCGTTACGCCTTCGCCCGTACCTGTTGGCACCCGGGAGCGCGTGCGGCCCCTTGCTTCGCGCCCAGAAGTGTCGCGTCGTGACAGCTTTCTCGACCGAGATGCGCGGGAGTCGACCGCCCGATGACCACCCTGGACGCTGCCATGAGCTTCGACGCGGAGGCCGACGCCGCCTACCTGACGCTGTCCGATGGCCGGGTCGTCCGGACCGAGGAGGTCGCCGACGGCATCCAGATTGACTATGACGCAACCGATCGACCCGTCGGGATAGAGGTCCTCTCGGTGAAGCGCCGCCTTGGCGCGGGCGATCTCGCTTCCTATCTGCGGGGCTTGGCCGAGGGGCTCTTGGCGCCGAAGCGCCAGGCGGCCGAATAGCCTCTCGGGTTGGACATCGAGCCCCGTTCCTGTAAGGACGGCGCGCATTCGCGGGCCCTAAAGGCCCGCCGCAGGTTCAAGGCATGCAAACGGTCCTCATCGTCGTTCATCTCCTCATCGTGCTCGCGCTCATCGGGGTCGTGCTGCTGCAGCGCTCGGAGGGCGGGCTCGGGCTCGGCGGGGGCGGGGGCGTCTCCGGCTTCATGACCGGGCGCGGCCAGGCGAACGCGCTGACGCGGGCGACGGCGATCCTCGCCGCCGGCTTCTTCGCGACGAGCCTCGTCCTCGGCATCATGGCCCATCGCAACCGCGCCCCGACCTCGGTCTTCGACCGCGCCCCGGGCGCGCCGTCCGAGCAGGCGCCCGGCGCCCCGGCCCCGAACGTGCTCGACCAGCTGCGCAGCCTCCAGGGCGAACCGGCAGCGCCGGCACCGGGCGGGCCGCAGGTGCCGCAGTCGCGGTAAGGGCCGTCGCCCTCGCGGCGGGCCGCGGACCTTTCTTCGCGAAGGTCCGTTCTTCTGTGGACGGGAGGGACGCCACCGGGCGCGCGCGCTTTCGCGGGCGCGCGCCCTCCTTTATGGATCGGGGCCCATGACGCGGTACGTCTTCATCACCGGCGGCGTGGTCTCCTCGCTCGGCAAGGGCCTGGCCTCGGCGGCGCTCGGGGCGCTCCTCCAGGCGCGCGGCTTCAAGGTCCGCCTGCGCAAGCTCGACCCCTACCTCAACGTCGATCCGGGGACGATGAGCCCGACCCAGCACGGCGAGGTGTTCGTCACCGACGACGGCGCCGAGACCGACCTCGACCTCGGCCATTACGAACGCTTCACCGGCCGGCCCTGCACCCGCCACGACAACGTCACCACCGGGCGCATCTACCAGGACATCATCGCCAAGGAGCGGCGCGGCGAGTATCTCGGCGCGACCGTCCAGGTCATCCCGCACGTCACGAACGCCATCAAGGAGTTCGTGCTCTCGGGCAATGACGGCTTCGATTTCGTGCTCGTCGAGATCGGCGGCACCGTCGGCGACATCGAGGGCTTGCCGTTCTTCGAGGCGATCCGCCAGCTCGGCAACGATCTCGACCGCGGCCAGGCGATCTACGTGCACCTGACGCTCCTGCCCTTCATCCCCTCGGCCGGCGAGCTCAAGACCAAGCCGACCCAGCACTCGGTCGCCGAGCTGCGCTCAATCGGCATCCAGCCCGATATCCTGCTCTGCCGCACCGACCGCCCGATCCCGCGCGAGGAGCGGCGCAAGCTCGGCCTGTTCTGCAACGTGCGCGAGAGCGCGGTGATCGAGGCGCGCGACGTGCCCTCGATCTACGACGTGCCGCTGTCCTACCACGCCGAGGGGCTCGATTCGGAGGTTCTCGCCGCATTCGGCATCGCCGGCGCGCCGGACCCGCATCTCGAGGCGTGGCGCACGATCTCGAGCCGGGTGAAGAACCCGGAGGGCGACGTGACGATCGCCGTCGTCGGCAAGTACACCGGGCTCAAGGATGCCTACAAGTCGCTGATCGAGGCGCTCGCCCATGGCGGCATCGCCAACCGCGTCAAGGTCAACCTCGACTGGATCGAGAGCGAGGTCTTCGAGCGCGAGGACCCGGCGCCCTTTCTCGAGGGCGTGCACGGCATTCTCGTTCCGGGCGGCTTCGGCCAGCGCGGCGCCGAGGGCAAGATCCAGGCGGCGCGCTACGCCCGCGAGCGCAAGATCCCCTATTTCGGCATCTGCTTCGGGATGCAGATGGCGGTGATCGAGGCGGCGCGCTCGCTCGCCGGCGTCGGCCAGGCGAACTCGACCGAGTTCGGCCCGACGCCCGAGCCCGTGGTCGGCCTCCTGACCGAGTGGCTCAAGGGCAGCGAGCTCGAGAAGCGGACCGCGAACGGCGACCTCGGCGGCACGATGCGGCTCGGCGCCTATCCGGCGCGCCTGCGCCAGGGCAGCCGCGTCGCCGAGGTCTACGGCGCGACCGAGATCTCCGAGCGCCACCGGCACCGCTACGAGGTCAACCTGGCCTATCGCGACCGGCTCGAGGAGGAGGGCCTCGTGTTCTCCGGACTGTCTCCCGACGGCCTCCTGCCCGAGATCATCGAATACGACGACCATCCCTGGTTCATCGGCGTTCAGTTCCATCCCGAGCTCAAGTCGCGCCCGTTCGAGCCGCATCCGCTGTTCAAGGGCTTTGTCGAGGCGGCAGTGGAGCAGGCAAGGCTCGTGTAACCTGGGCTTGGCGGATGAGCTTGATCGATAACGAGCAGGCGAAGCTCACGGCGACTTATTTCAACGGCCTTGCGATCGCTGTTGCAGCGGTGGGCGGCATAGGGCCCTGGGTGGCCTTCGTCATCCAGGCGCCTGCCCCAGGGCTGCTTTCCGTGGTGACGAGCAGCGTTCTTTGTCTTTGCACGTCCGCTGGAGTACATATGATGGCCCGAAACGTTCTCACGCGGCTGAGGGAACCATGAACGGGCTGCAGATCTATGCCATGTTCGTGGCGCCGCTCCTGATGGCGGCGACGGCGCTCGTGGTTTATTTCGTCACCAAGCCGCGGCGCGACGAGCGAAACCGCTCGCCCGCGGAGTGACGGTCG
>JAJKJG010000342.1 GCA_021154065.1 Methylobacterium sp. | reverse complement strand
TGCCCCGCGCCTGCATGTGGCCGAAGCCGCCTCTCACGATAGCGTGAGTGATCGACCCGACGCAGGCCTGCACGACACCTTTCAGCGTACAAGAGGTCGCCCCGCGGCAGACTTTCGCTGATCGTTCCGGGCAGGCCGCATTAAGGCGACCGCCTCGCCCCATGTCTGCTACGGTCTTAACTCTCGGCCGCGCATCATTCTTCGGCCGGGAGCAAAAACGCGGTGTGACGAATATGCCTTCGCGAGACTCTCGCCGATTCGTGTTCCGGCACTCGATCGCGGTTCGGGCTACGCACTGGGTGAACGCGGTGTGCGCCGTTATCTTGCTGATGAGCGGACTCCAGATCTTCAACGCTCATCCGGCCCTTTACTGGGGCGATACGTCAGCCTTTGACAGACCGCTTTTGGCAATAACGAGCCACGAAAGCGAACGTGGCGAGGTGCGGGGGCGACTCGCCGTAGCTGGATTCGGAGTTGATACGACTGGCGTGCTTGGTGCTTCGAATCGCGAGGCTGAGAGTCGCGCCGCGCGCGCTTTTCCATCCTGGAGCACCTTGCCCAGCGCTCAAGACCTAGCAACGGGCCGAAGGTGGCATTTCTTTTTCGCCTGGCTTGTCGCGCCTGACCGCCTCGCTAGGCTGCGACGCACCCACGAGGCGGCGGCATGGACGATCACGGTTCTGGAATGTTCGAGGGTGCCGATCCCTGGTTCGGGCCCGAGCACCGCATGCTGCGCGACCAGGTCCGGCGCTTCGTCGAGGAGGAGATCAAGCCGCGCGCCGACGCCTGGGAGGAGCAGGGCTTCGTGCCGCGCGACGTGCTGCGCCGGATGGGGGAGCTCGGTTTCTTCGGCATCCGCTATCCGGCGGCCTTCGGCGGCTCGGAGATGGACGCGCTCGGAACCGTCGTCCTCGCCGAGGAGCTTGGCCGCTCTGGCTACGGCGGCGTCGCGATCACGGTGCTCGTCCACACCGATATGGCCTCCGTGCACGTGTTCAACGGCGGCTCGGAAGGGCAGCGCGCGCGGTGGATGCCGGGCATCATCGCCGGCGAGGTCATCACCGCCGTCGCGGTGACGGAGCCCGACGCCGGCTCCGACGTGAAGGGCATCCGCACCACGGCGCGACGCGGGCCTGACGGCTACGTCCTCGACGGCACCAAGCTCTTCATCACCAACGGCGTCCACGCCGATCTGTACTGCGTCGCGGCAAAGACCGGCGGCGAGCGTGCCACGAGCCGCGGCCTGACGATGTTTCTCGTCGAGAAAGGCACACCCGGGCTTAGCGTCGGGCGCACGCTCGACAAGCACGGCTGGCGGTCGTCGGACACGGCGGAGCTCCATTTCGACGAGTGCCGGATCCCGGCCGAGAACCTGCTCGGCGAAGAGGGGCGGGGCTTCTACGCGATCATGCGCAACTTCCAGAACGAGCGCCTGGCGATCGCCGCCATGGCGCTCGGCGAGGCGCAGGCGGCGATCGAGCTGACGCTCGCCTGGGTGCGCGCGCGCCGGGCCTTCGGCGCGACGCTCTGGGACAAGCAGGCGATCCGGCAGAAGCTGGCGACGCTGGCGGCGCGCATCGAGGCCGGCCGGCAGCTCGTCTATGCGACGGCGTGGCGCTCGGCCCGGGGCGCCGACTGCATCCGGGAAGTCTCCATGGCGAAGGCCTATTGCGGCGAGCTCGTCAACGAGGTGATGTACGCCTGCGTCCAGTGCCATGGCGGCATGGGCTTCATGCGCGGCACGGCGATCGAGCGCATGGCCCGCGACGCCCGCGTCCAGGCGATCGGCGGCGGCGCCACCGAGGTGATGCTCGAGGAGGTCGCAAAGCGCATGTGATCGCGCTCAATCCGCCGCCGCGGCGTCAGCCGCCCGCGCGGCGCTCGCGCGCAGCGGCTTCTCTTCCATCAGCAGCAGGAACAGGAAGGCGAGGGCAAAGCCCGCAAGAGCGGCGGCGAAGACCCAGCCGAAGATGGCGGCGAGATCGGCGCCGCCGACGGCGCTTCGCAAGGTCTCGAGGCTTTCGCCGCGCCCGGCCGGGCCGACGCCGCCGAGCACGATCGCGCCGAAGATCGCGACGATCAGCGCCCCGCCGAGCTGACGGAAGAAGTTCGCGACCGCGGTCGCGGTCCCGAGCTGATGGGCCGCGGCGGCGTTCTGGATCGAGACCGTCGCCACGGGCAGGAGGGTCCCGAGGCCGAGGCTGATCGCGGCGAGGACGAGCTCCGTCGCGAGGAGCGACAGGCGCCCGGCCGAGGCGATGAGCAGGCCGGTCGCGGCCATCGCGACGGCAAGCCCGCCGACCGGCAGGCGCTTGTAGTGCGTCACGTTCGCCATGACGCGCCCCGAGATGGTGGCGCCGATCACCGTGCCGGCCATGAGCGGGATGAGGGCGAGCCCGGAATTGCTCGCCGACAGGCCGAGCACCGCCTCGAAATACATCGGCACATAGATCGTCAGCCCGATATAGGTGCCCATGCCGAAGCAGGCCGCGAGCGTGCCCATTCGGACGACCGGATTGCGCAGGATGTCGAGCGGAATCAGCGGCTCGCGCGCGGTGTACAGGCGCAAGGCGAGGGCGGCCCATAGCGCCGCCGATCCGGCGAGGAGGGCCGCGATCGGGGCCGAGAGCCAAGCGTAGCGCACGCCGCCCCAGTTGAGCGCGAGCAGAAGGGCGATGGTCGCACCCATGAGGAGCGCGGCGCCGAGCAGGTCGAGCCGGTGGCGGCGGTCGTGACGCGGCAGGCGGCGCAGCGCCGCGTTGCTCATCCAGAACGCCAGCGCGCCGAGCGGCAGGTTGATCCAGAAGATCACCGACCAGTGCAGATGCTCGGCGAAGAAGCCGCCGAGCACCGGCCCGAGCAGGCTCGCCGACACGAAGACGCTCGCGATGTAGACTTGGTAGCGGCCGCGCTCCTTCGGCGCCACGACATCGGCGATGATGGTCTGCGCAAGCGAGATCAGCCCGCCGCCGCCGAGCCCCTGCACGAGCCGGGCCGCGATCAGGAGGAACATGGTCGGCGCGAGCGCGCAGGCGAGCGAGCCGACGATGAAGGTGACGATCCCGATGAGCAGCGTGATCCGCCGTCCGTGGCTGTCGCTGAACTTGCCGTAGAGCGGGGTGACCGCCGTCGAAGCGAGGAGATAGGCGGTCACGACCCAGGGCATGTCCTCGACATCGCCAAGCTCGCGGCCGATCGTCGGCAAGGCGGTCGCGACGATGGTCTGGTCGAGCGCCGCGAGCAGCATCGCGACGATGATGCCGCCGATGATGGCGCGGATCTCGCGGTGGCTGAGCGGTCCCGGCGCCGGCCGCAGAGCTTCGCTGGTGGAACGGTCCATCGAGCACCTGGTTGGTTCGCCGGACGCGGCACCGCGGCGATGAATACGCCCGTCGCCAACGCAACGAAGGCGCGGTGTTTCCAACGATCGGGCGCGAGGCCGGGCGAAACGCTTGCGGTCACCTTGCCATGGCGCTTGACGACGGGCCTGTCCACCCCCACTTGAACTCGCGAGTTCAATTCGGGGACGGAATGTCGACAACCGAGATCAGCCCGGCTTTCGCGGCACGGCGGGCCAGGATCGTCGAGGCGGCGGCGCGGCTGTTCGCCGAGGCGCCCTATGCCGATGTGCATATGGACGCGATCGCGGCCGCGGCCTCGGTCGCGAAGCCGACCCTCTATCGCTATTTCCCGCACAAGGAGCTGCTGTTCGTCGAGGCCCTCGAGCAGACGCTGACGCAGCTTCGGATCGAGATCGAGGACATCCGGGCCGAGCCGGAGCCCGTCGAGCGGCGGCTTCGCCGGATGATCGCCCTGATCCTGACCCGGGTCGGCCGGCTCGCCCCGGCGATCCAGGCCTCCGAGACGGCAAGCTCGCAATCGGCGGCCGACAGCCGGCGGGTCCTGCGGCAGGGCTTCCGCAACCTTCGCGCCGCGATCGGCAGCATCGTCGCCGAAGGCGGTCGCGACGGCGATTTCGCGCCGGTCGATCCGGATTTGGCGGCGCTTGCGATTCTCGGTTCGGTGCGGATGGCGGCGCACGCCCGGATCGGCGCCCACGAGCTTTCCGATGCCGTCGCCGAGCTCTTCATCAACGGTTTGCGGGCCGCGGAGGCGCGGTCCCGCCGCGCCGCGCCGGCGCTGACCTCCGGAGCCTTCGCATGAAGCGTCTTACCGCCCTTGTCCTGTTCCTCGCCGCCGTCGCGGGGCTCGCCTACTGGGTTCACACCCACCACAACGGGAATCTCTATGCCGCCTGGTCGCAGACGGCCGCGGCGGTGCGACGTCTCGCCGGCGGCGAGGCCCCCGAGGCGGCCAATCCGAATGCCGCGGCGGCGCCCGCCGCCGGCGCGAGGCAGGGGCGCGGCCGGAACCAGGGCGAGGCGGCCCGCGTCGCGGTCGTGACCGCCGTCGCCGAGAGCGTCGACCTGCCGATCACCCGCTCGAGCGTCGGCTGGGTCGAGCCGGACGCGACCGTGACGGTGCGGGCCCGCATCGACGGGCAGGTCGTGGAGCAGAAGGTCCGGGACGGCGAGGTCGTCAAGGCCGGCGACGTGCTGTTCCGTATCGATGACCGCGAGGTCCAGGCCCAGATCGCCCGCGACGAGGCGATGCTGGCCAAGGACCAGGCGACGCTCGCCCGCACCCAGGCCGACGTGCGCCGGGTCGAGGAGCTCCTGTCCAAGGGCTCGGCGTCGCGCCAGCAGTTCGACGTCGTCACCGCCGACTCGAAGGTCGCGGCCGCGAACGTCGCCGCCGACCAGGCGACGCTCCAGGCCGACCGCATCAAGCTCGACTACACGGTCATCAAGGCGCCGATCGCCGGCCGCGTCGGCGTCGTGCGCGTGACGCCCGGCAACCTCGTTCGCGCGAACGACACCGGCGACGGCCTCGTGACGATCACGCAGCTCAAGCCGTTGCGGATCTCGTTCTCGCTGCCCGAGCGCGAGCTCGACCTCGTCCGGGCGGCGCTCGCCCGCAACGGCGCCGCGCCGGTGCGCGCCTACGCCAGCGGCGCGACGCAGGCGTCCGCGACGGGCAAGCTGTTCTTCGTCGACTCGGCCGTCGACACCCTCTCCGGCACGGTGACGGCGAAGGCGATGTTCGACAACGAGGGCGACCAGCTCTGGCCCGGCCAGTACGTGCGCATCGAGGCCGACCTCGGGGCGCGCCCGAACGTCACCACTGTGCCCCTCGTCGCGGTATCGCCCGGCCAGGGCGGCACCTTCGCCTTCGTCGTGAAGGCCGACGGCACGGTCGAGCGGCGCAAGGTCGAGATCGCCGACAGCCGCAACGAGATCGCCGTCATCGCCTCCGGCATCAGCCCCGGCGAGA
>JAJKJG010000341.1 GCA_021154065.1 Methylobacterium sp. | reverse complement strand
GGCTCGGCGACGCACGAGGGCCGGGTCGACATGGGCGAGAAGGTGATCGTCAACATCAAGACCTTCATGGACGGCCACCGCCCGCCCGACCGCGTGCTGCCCTCGATGCTGTGAGGGCAGCGCCGTTGGCTCAGCGCCGGCCGCTCAAAGCCTGAATCGCCGCATCTGCCGCGCGCTCGCCCTCCTCCCAGGCGCCGCCGACGGTGCCCGATTGCTCTTGCGAGGCGAACTCGCCGGTAAACCACAGCTTCCCTGCGACCGGCGCCTTGACGGCATCGCGGATCGTCCAGAGGCCGGGCGGCACCACCGACCACGAGCCCCGCGACAGCGGGTCGTGCCGCCAAGCGGTGATGGCCGGGATGGCGAGGTCGCGGATCGCCCTTGCCCCGAACTGCGCCCGCAGGACCTCGCGCGCATGGCGCGCCGCCGCGCCGGTGCCGCGCCCGTCGAGCGCGAGCGCCGCCGGGTGGTCGAGCTCGAAGTAGTGCCACGCCGTGCCGTCGATGCGCGTCAGCATCCCGGACGGGCGGTGGCGCGTGCCGAGGAGGCTCGCGAGCCGGTCGGCGCCGCTGAACGGCGCGCCCGGCCAGTGCAGCACGACGTGCTCGTAGGTGCCGGAGACGAAGCCGTGAATGGCTTGCGACAGCGCCCACGGCAGCGCCGGCGTGAAGCGGATCCCGCCGCGCTGCAGCACCGTCGGCGAGACCGTCACGATCGCGGCGCGGGCGCGCATCCGCCCGGCGCTCGTCTCGATCGCGACGTCCGGACCTGAAAGATCGATCGCCGCGACGGCGGCGCCGAGCCGCACCGGCAGGCCGCCGGCAAGGCGCGCGACGTACGACCCGAGCCCGCCGGCGATGAAGCGGTTCCCCTGATAGACGAGGCTCGGGAAGTCCTTGAGGCTGACCTCCTCGAGCGGCCGCCCGCTGACGAGCCCATGCACGGCCGCGACCGCGTCGCGCCACGGCCCGAGCGGCGGCAGCGCGCTCGCCGCCGAGCGGTCCTGCGGGTCCTCGGCGCGCTGCGTCAGGATGCGGTCGGCGCGCTCGAAGGCGGCGCCGCGGGCCCGCCGCTCCGCCGCCGTCGCCGGCCGCCCGGCGATGACGACGTGGCGCGCGCGCGGCGCCCGCCGCAGGCGCTCGCCGCGTTCCTCGGCGAGCCGCACGAGCGGGTTTGCCCGGCCGGAATGGAGCCAGTGCGCCCCGAGGTCGACGCCGTGCCCGCGCATCGGCACCGTGACGGCGCGCCCGCCGACGCGCTGCCGGGCCTCGAGGAGCGCGACCGACAGCCCGGCCGCAAGGCAGCGCCGGGCGGCCGCGATGCCGGCCGTGCCGGCGCCGACGATCGCGACGTCCGGCTCGCGCGGCGGCTCGGCGAGCTTCGGGCCGGAGGCGGTCGTCACCGGCGCGCGCGGGCCGAGGGGGGCACCGGGCCTGCCTTGCGGCTGCCGGGCCCGGCCCTACATTGCCAAGCCATGCTCGTCTCGGCAGCCTTCGCGGCGTGGCGCCAGGTGTTCTCGCCGCCGTTCCGCAAGATCCTGTGGCGCTCGCTCGCCCTCACCTTCGCGCTCCTGGTGCTGGTGTGGTTCGGGCTGACGCGCCTGTTCTCGTATTATCTCGCCGGCCATCCGCTCAGCACCGCCTACCCGATCCTCGACGGGCTCGCTTTCTTCCTCGCCGGCGCCGGCCTGTTCGTGGCGCTCGCCTATATCCTGCCGGCGGTCTCGGCGCTCGTCGCCGGCTATTTCCTCGACGACGCGGCCGAGATCGTCGAGCGCACCGACTTCCCGCAGGATCCGCCGGGGCGCCCGCTGCCGCTCGGCCAGGCGCTCCTCTACGGCTTGCGCTTCGCCGGGCTGTCGTTGCTCGTCAACCTGATCGCGCTGTTCCTGTTCTTCGTGCCGGTCGTGAACCTCGTCGCCTTCTTCGCGGCGAACGCCTATCTCCTCGGGCGCGAGTATTTCGAGCTCGCGGCGCTGCGCTTCCGGCCGCCCGCCGAAGCGGCTCGGATGCGCGTCGCGTACCGCCCGACCGTGCTCCTCGCCGGCGCCATGATGGCGGGGCTCCTGGTGGTGCCGGTCGTGAACCTCCTGACGCCGCTGTTCGGCATCGCGCTGATGGTGCACGTGCACAAGCGCCTAAGCGGCCGGGCGCTCGCCGATCGCGGCTGGCCCGACCGCCTCCCCGGGGCGGAACCCGGAGCCCGGCCGGGTTGAGCGGGCCGCGAGGTCGTCCGGCGCGCCGGCGCCGAAATCGGCTTCGCGCTTCATGTCGAACTGGCCGGTCTTGCGGAACCGCGTCAGGTAGGCGGGCGCGATCGCCTCGATCGCGGTCGGGGCGATGCCGATGCCCTCGAGCGTCCGCCCCTCCGCCTTCGCCTGCGCCGAGACGACGTTGTCGCGCTGAAGCAGCGCGACCTGGTCGCGGGTCAGGACGAAGTCGTTCGGCATCAGCCCGAGGCTCAGGAGATCGAGCGTCTCGGTGAGCACCGCCTGCCAGCCGGCGAAACGCGGCGACAGCGCCAGCACGAGCCGGCGCCGCTCGGTGATCTTGAGGACGTATTCGACGAGCTCCCGCAGGGTCCGGACTTCCGGCCCGCCGAGCTCGGAGACCCGCCCGCCCGCAACCGAGCCCGCGACCGCGCGGGCGATCGCCTCGGCGACGTCGCCGACATAGACCGGCTGGAAGCGCGTCTCGGCGCCGGCGAGCGGCAGCACCGGCAGCATGCGGGCGAGCGATCCGAAGCGGTTGAAGAAGCCGTCGCCGGGCCCGAAGACCACGGAGGGGCGCAGGATCACCGCCTCCGGCACCGCGGCCCGGACCGCCGCCTCGGCCTCGGCCTTGGTGCGCGCATAGGCTGAGCGTGACGCCGGATCGGCGCCGAGCGCCGAGACATGGATCAGCCGCGCGCCCGCCGCGGCGGCGGCGTCCGCGACCCGCCGGGCGCCCTCGGCGTGCACCGCCGTAAAGCTCTGCCTGCCCTTCTGGCGCAGGACGCCGACGAGGTTGATCACCACCGATGCGCCGCGCACCGCGTCAGTGACCGAATCCGGGAAGCGCAGGTTCGCCTGGACCGGATGGATCTGGCCGGGAAAGCCGAAGGGCTGGACGTTGCCGGCAAGGTTCGGCCGGCGCACCGCGACGCGGATGCGGAAGTTCTTGCGCGCCAGCACCGCGACGACGGCCCGGCCGATAAACCCCGAGCCGCCGAACACGGTCACGATCTGCGGCGACAAAGGCCAGGCCGGATCGGTCATGGCAAGCTCCTGCCCGGGACGAAGCGTTCCTTATTGCGGCAGCGCCGCCGTGTGAAGGGCCATGACCTCGGCACCCGCTGCGCCGCCGGCCCTCGCAATTGACGCGCCCGGGTTGCCCCCTTACAGGGAGCCCGCCATATCGATGGCGGGCCCAGGTGGCGGAATTGGTAGACGCGCTGGTTTCAGGTACCAGTGGTGAAAGCCGTGGAGGTTCGAGTCCTCTCCTGGGCACCATTTAATTGTTCACCGATGTTCGCTGGCGGTGGACGAAACCAAGCAAATAGAGTAGCTTACCAACCGCATCGTTCGCGGCCGTTCGCATCTGTTCGCCGATAGCCACAACGAAACGGGGGCCTTTTTGGGGGCCTTTCCAGTAGGGCTATCAAGATGGCGCTGACCGACACTGCGATCAGGAACGCGAAGGCTCGCGAGCGCGATTACAAGCTCGGCGACGGCGGAGGTCTCTATCTGCTGGTGACGCGATCCGGTGGGCGTCTGTGGCGGTTGAAGTACCGGGCCGATGGCGTGGAGCGGAAGCTATCGATCGGGAAGTATCCCGCGGTCAGCCTGAGCGACGCCCGGAAGGCCCGCGACGCCGCCCGCCATAAGGCGAGCGCCGGACATGACCCGGCGGCGGCCAAACGTCGGGAGCGGGTGAAGGCGAAGCTCGCGGCGGGAACCACGTTCGGCGCTCGCCTTGGAATACATCGACAAGGCAGCGCGGGAGGGCCGCTCGCCCGCAACGCTGCTCAAACTACGCTGGACTCGCGATTGGTTGCTGCCGGCCGTCGGTCAGCGCCCCGTCGATCAGATCGAGCCTCACGAACTGCTCGCGGTCCTTAGACATCAAGAAACAAAAGGCAATCTCGAAACCGCGCGCCGCACGCGGGCCTTCGCGAGCCAAGTATTTCGGTACGCCGTCGCCACCGCCCGCGCAAAGGGCGATCCCGCGGCCTTGCTGTTGGGCGCGGTCGCAGCGCCCCAGCCGAAACATCTGGCCGCCATCATCGACCCGAATCGCGCCGGCGATCTACTTAGGGCGATCGCGGCCTATTCCGGCCAACCTTTAACGCGGCTCGGGCTCGCCCTCGCGCCGCATGTGTTTGTCCGGCCGGGTGAGTTGCGGCAGGCCGAATGGTCGGAAATCGACTTCGACGCTGCCATCTGGCGCATCCCGGCCGGACGCATGAAGCAGCGCCGCGAGCACGTCCTGCCACTCTCGCGACAGTCGCTCGACCTGTTCCGGCGACTTCAGGCGCTCACGGCTGGCGGGCGGTACGTCTTCCCGCCGCTGGGCAAGCCAACGAAACCCATGTCCGAGAACACCGCTACGACTGCGCTTCGGCGCATGGGCTTCGCGGCCGATGAAATGACGGCGCACGGCTTCCGAGCGATGGCGAGCACGCTTTTGAACGAGTCTGGCAAGTGGTCGCCGGACGCGATCGAACGGGCGTTGGCCCATAAGGACGGCGATCAGGTGCGGGCTGCCTATCATCGTGGCGCGCACTGGAACGAGCGCGTCGCCATGGCGCAGTGGTGGAGTGACTACCTCGATACGCTGCGCAGTGGCGCGGCCGTACTAACGTTCCCGACACGCCGAGAGGCGTGATGGGCACTCGACTCGCCGGGAGCTTTCGTCGAAGTTCCGAGCATGAATCAACGCGAGCGCTCTCAAGTTGAGCTAATCGTTGCCCGCGAACTCAGCTACACTCAATCCGGTTTGGATGCGGGTACCGAGGCCATCTACAGCCAAAACTCGGCACAGGGCCGGCTACGGTCGGGCGCGACGATCCGGATGACTGTTCGCCACTTGAAGGAAGCGGTAGAGGATCATCTTCGCAGGCTTATCGAGGAGGTCCGTCCCGTTTCCGGCGATGATGAGGCATTCGCGATCATCAGCCGAAGCATGGCAGGCTGTATCCAAGCAGCAACCGCAAAGATGCCGCGGCTCATAGAGGTCTCGGGTGTTGGGAGCGATTCGCCAGCTGCGCGCGCGGGCTACGAGCATTGGGCAATTGCCCAGGCGGATATCCAGGGAAAACTCAAGATCGCTGAGTATGGATTTGGAGCGGTTGATAAGCCCTCGAAAGCGATCCTTGGCGCCGCCGCGATGAATAAGGGGGGGGCGACCTCGATTAGCTTTCTGGGAAGAGATGTGGGCGGCCATCGCAGCCAACCTGTACAACGGCGATCTGAAACCTAAAACGCAAGCCGATATCGAGCGCGCGATGGCGGATTGGATTGCCGCGAACGGCTTCAACGCCACAGCAAGCACCATCCGCGAGCGGGCGCGCATGCTTTGGCGACTCGTTGAGCGCTAGGGTTTTCACCCCTACCGTGTAGTGGGACGCTGATTAAAGGGATGACGGAAGCCTGCGCCATGTCGCTTAAACGCGAGACTCGCCACGCCCGAAGCCGTCTGGAATGGTCGCGCGGACAACTCAGCGGCGCGTCATGACCCCTGGGAACCGCCGCTTCGTTAGAACCGCGTTGGCCGTCCTCGGGCTGATGGCGCTCGCAACCGCGACCGTGTGGATCGTGCTCTTCGATGTTCGTGAGGCCGGCGCGCGGCGACACCGTTGACGCCCGGATGTTCTACGTCATCGACGGTGACACTCTTGCGGTGGCGGGGGAACGTATCCGTTTGCTAGGAGTTCGTCCAGGTAGTGGCGGGCTGTTTGGAGAATAACCCGATCAGGTTGCCCT
>JAJKJG010000340.1 GCA_021154065.1 Methylobacterium sp. | reverse complement strand
TAGAGGTCGACCACGTCTTCGCTGAGCATGCGGATGCAGCCCGACGAGACCTGCTGGCCGATGGTCCAGGGCTCGTTCGTGCCGTGGATGCGGAACAGGATGTCGCGGTTGCCCTGGTAGAGGTAGAGCGCGCGCGCCCCGAGCGGGTTGCCGAGCCCGCCCTCGGCATAGCGCTGGAGTTGCGGCTTGAGCTTCACCATGGTGGAGGTCGGACGCCAATCCGGCCACGCGGCCTTCCGGCCGATGTAGGCGACGCCCTTACAGGAAAAGCCCTGGCGCCCGACCCCGACGGCGTAGCGCATCGCGGTGCCGTCGCCCTGGACGAGGTAGAGGAAGCGCTGGTCGATATCGACGACGACCGTGCCTGGCCGCTCCGGGCCGTGATAGGCCACGGTCTGCGGACGCTGTTCCGGGCGCATGCGGCTGCGGTCGACGAGCGGGATCGGGAAGGGATGGTCCTCCCGCGTGCCGATGTACCAGCCGGCGTATTCGCCGTCGGTCGGCAAGCCGGCCAGTTGCGTCGTGTTGCAGGCGGCAAGCGGCGCCCCGGCAAGGGCGACGAAGAAGGCACGGCGCGAGATCATCGGCACCTGACGGCAGTGTTTCGGTTGAATCGACATGCCCGCTGCCTAGGGTCCGGGGCGATTCGGGCCTAGTGCAGCGAGAACACAGTCGGCCCTTCTCGGACGCCTCAAAGCCAAGCTCCGCCGGGCGCTTAGCTTGACTTGAGGCCGGCGCCGCACTCTCTCGCTAAGACGCAGAAGGAGGATCCGATGCTGCAGACGACGCTCGCCGGCAGCCTGCCGAAGCCGACCTGGCTCGCCGAGCCCGAACGGCTGTGGGCGCCGTGGAAGCTCTCAGGCGCCGACCTCGAGCAGGCAAAGCTCGACGCCACCATCCTCGCGGTGAAGATGCAGGAGGATGCCGGGCTCGACATCGTGAGCGACGGCGAGCAGGCCCGCGTGCACTTCGTCCACGGCTTCCTCGCCAATCTCGACGGCATCGATTTCGGCAAGAAGACCGTGATCGGCATCCGCGCCGACTGCTACAAGGCCGAGGTGCCGACCGTCGTCGGCCCGATCCGCCGCAAGGGCCCTGTCCACCGCGCCGAGGCGCAGGCGGCGCGGGCGCATGCCGGCCGCAAGCTCAAGTTCACGCTGCCCGGCCCGATGACCATCGTCGACACCATCGCCGACGAGCATTATGGCAGCCGGCGCGACCTCGCCTTCGCCTTCGCGGCGGCGCTGAACGAGGAGGCGCGCGAGCTCGAGTCGATCGGCATCGACGTGGTGCAGTTCGACGAGCCCGCCTTCAACGTCTACATGCGCGAGGTCGCCGACTGGGGCATCGCCGCGCTCGAGGCCGCCCGCCAGGGCCTGCGCTGCAAGACCGCCGTGCACATCTGCTACGGCTACGGCATCAAGGCGAACATCGACTGGAAGGAGACGCTCGGCTCCGAGTGGCGGCAATACGAGGAGACCTTTCCGCTGATCGCCAGGAGCTCGATCGACCAGGTCTCGCTCGAATGCCGCAACTCGCATGTGCCGATCGAGCTCATCCGCCTGCTCGACGGCAAGGACGTGCTCGTCGGCGCGATCGACGTCGCCTCCGACGAGGTCGAGACGCCGGAGGAGGTCGCCGAGACCATCCGGGCGGCGCTGAAGTTCGTCGCGCCCGAGAAGCTCTACCCCTGCACCAACTGCGGCATGGCGCCGATGCGCCGCGAGATCGCCTACGGCAAGCTCGCAGCGCTCGCCGCCGGCGCGCACCTCGTGCGCACGGAGCTGAAGCGCGGGTGAGCCGAGGCCTGCACCCTCCCGTCCCGGAGGCGAAGCTTCTCCTGGCCGTGCTCGTGCACGAGGCGCGAATTGACACCCCCTCCTGCCGCCGTCACAATTTGGCCGTTCGCCTGCGCGGCCGCGCGGACGAGCTTCCAAGGACCGCGCGTGGACCGTGCCGTCATCTCTTACTACGACCGGCTCGCCCCATCCTACGACTCCGACCGTTTCGGCAACTCGTATGGCGGATTCCTGGACCGGGAGGAGCGGGCGATCCTCGCCTCCTACCTGCCGCGCGGCGCGGTCCGGATCCTCGACCTCGGCTGCGGCACCGGGCGCCTCACGGACCACGCGAGCCACGGCTGCGACGGGAGCTTCGAGAGCCTGCGCCTCGCTGCGGCCAAGCGCCCGGACAGGCGCTTTGCAGCGGCCGACATCGTGTCGCTCCCGTTCACGTCCGGCAGCTTCGACGCCGCGCTCGCCTTCCACGTATTCATGCATCTCGACCGCGAGGCTATCGGCAGCGCCTTCCGGGAGGTCACGCGCGTGCTGCGCCCCGGCGGCGTCTTCGTCGCCGACATCGCCTCCGCCCTGCGCCGGCGCCTGCGGCCTCGCGCCGTGCAGGGCTGGCACGGGGGGACCGCCCTGTCCCGGGCGGAATTCGCCGCCCTCGCCGAGAGGGCGGGCCTCGCCATGACGGCCGCGCGGGGCGTCATGCTGCTCCCGATCCACCGCCTGCCGGCCGGCGCGCGGGGAGGCCTCGCGCGGCTCGACCTCGGGCTTGCGGCGGCCTTTCCCGACGGCGCCTCCTACATCGTCGGCCGCTTCGCAAAACACCCGCGATGATCCGCACCGTCCGAAGGACGCTGCGCGAGGCCATTCCCGAGCCGGTGCGGCTGCGGATCGCCCTCGCACACCGCGGCGTTCGCGACCGCTGGTCCGGCGTGGCCGAATCGATCGTGCGGGCCGCGGTCGAGCCTCCGGCCCCGTTCTGTGCCGCTGCCGCGGTCGAGATCGTCGCGGTCAATCAACCCATCCGCCACACCGCGCACACCGACGGCAAAGTGCACAATCTTCGCCTCGCGGCCAGCCTCCTCGACGGGGTGGCGGTCCCCCCGGCCCGAGTCTTCTCCTTCTGGGCCCTTGTCGGCCCGCCCGCGGCGGAGCGGGGCTTCCGGCTGGGCCGCTCGATCCGTGGGGACGTCCTTCAGGCTGAGGTCGGCGGAGGGCTCTGCCAGATCAGCGGACTCGCCTACGAGCTGGGCCTGCGGGCCGGCATGGCAGTGATCGAGCGCCACCCGCACACCAAGGATCTATATAACGAGGAGACGCGGTTCACGCCGCTCGGGCTCGACGCCACGGTGGTGTGGGGGCACAAGGATCTGCGCCTGCGCAACACCCTGCCCGAGCCCGTGGTCTTCGCCTTCGCGGTCGGTCCGGAAGCGATCACCGGGAGGATTCTCGCGCCCCGGCCGTTCCCGCCCACCAGCATCGCGATCGAGCGCCGTGACTGCGCCGCGTCACCCGAGCGCCTGGTGCGGGTGTTCCGCTCTTTGGGCCCCGACGAGGTCCGGCTCATCAGCGTCGACAGGTACGTGGCCGCAGTGACCGAGGACAACGCGGGTGATCGAGACGGCGGCCACGCACAAGAGTCTTGAGGGAGAGGGAAACCATGCGGGCGTTCTCCGGGTGCATCGCGCTCATGGCCGTAGCAGTCACGCAAGCCGTCGCCGAAACGAACTGGAGGGTTTCGACCCGGCCCTACCTGGAGGCGCGCTCGACGGAATCGGAGAGCGATGCAAGCCTCAGGGCCCTGTGCCGGAACTCCCAGTCGATTGCACTTCGCGTCGGGGCGGCCGAGGCGGTCGGCAAGGGAAAGGGCGAGAAGGTGACGCTGCGCTTCGAGAGCCAGGGCAAGGTCGCGACTCTCAAGGGCGTATCGCGAGAGAGCGAGGATACCAACATGACAGGCGGTACCGAGCTCGTGACCGAGGTCGCGGACGACGCGCCGGTGTTCGCCGTGCTCCAGACCGGCAAGGCGGTGAAGCTCAGCGGTTCGCTTGCGAAGCCAGTGGTTTGGAGTCCTCAAGGCATGGCGTCCGCGGTCAAAACCTTCCTCGACGCCTGCCGGAAGGGTTAGGCCTGTCCTTTGAACGGACGGGCAAGTTCATAATCGCCGAACCGCGCCTCCCCTGGCCGGCGGCAAGGGGTGCTCGTCCGCCGATCGGCGCCTAGGTGTCGCTCTTGATCGCGTTCTCGCGCACCACCGTGCCCCAGGTGCGCAGCTGCTCGTCGAAGAAGGCGCGCAGCTCGTCGGGGCCGCCGAGGGTCGCGGTGATCTGCTGCGTCTCGGCAATCTGCTTTGCGACCCGCTCGTCCTTCAGCGCCGCGGTGAGCTCGCCGCGGAAGCGCTCGAGGATCGGCTTCGGCGTTCCGGCCGGGCCGTAGACGCCCCACCAGGCGAGCGACTGAAAGCCGGAAAACCCGCTCTCGTCGGCGGTCGGCAGGTCGGCAAGGCTTGCCTGCCGCTTGAGGCCGGTCTGCACGAGCGGGCGCAGCGTCCCGCCCTGGAGGTGCGCGTTGAGGAGCGCCGTGCTGGCGATGATGAGATCGACATGGCCGGCGATCGCGTCGTTGATCGCCGGACCGCCGCCGCGATAGGGCACGTGCACGAGATCGACCCCGGCGCGCTTCGAGAGAAGGACCATGGTGAGATGGCCGAGGCTGCCCGCCCCGACCGTCGCATAGGTGACCGCCCGCGGCCGTGCCCGCGCCGCGGCGATCACGTCGGCGAGCGACCGGTAGGGTCGCGACGGATGGGTCGCGAGCACGTTCGGCGCCGTGCCGATGAGGAGGACCGGATCGAGATCCTTCTGGCTGTCGTAGGACAGGTTCGGGATCAGCACCGGATTGACCGCATGCGTGTCGAAGACGAAGAGCCAGGTGTTGCCGTCGGGGGCTGCCCGCGCGACGGCTGCCGTCCCGATCGAGCCCGAGCCGCCCGGCCGATTCTCGATCAGCACCGTCGCGTTAAGGCGCTGCTGCAGCCCCGGCTGCACCATGCGGGCGATGGCATCGACCGAGCCGCCGGGCGGAAACGGCACGACGATGCGCACGATCCCGGAGGGCCAGCCCTGGGCGCGCGCCGCGAACGGCGCGGCGGCCGCGGCGAGAACGAGCGAGCGGCGCGTCAGCGTGAGCAAGATCCCCCTCCCCTGTCGGCGCGGCGATCAGACAACGGGCGGACGGGTTCGTCGAGCGAAATCGTGCCGGCGCGTCAGCGCAGGAACGGATTTGTCTCGCGC
>JAJKJG010000339.1 GCA_021154065.1 Methylobacterium sp. | reverse complement strand
CTGTTTACGTCGGCGATCATGAAGACGAGCGTGATCTCGGAGGAGTTCCAGAAACGCTATCTCGACGATCCGAAGGACCCGAACGCCTTCGAGGGCCCGGTCGTGGTCTTCGACGGGCCCGAGGACTACCACCACCGCCTCGACGATCCGGCGCTGGGCATCGACGAGCACACGATCCTGATCATGCGCGGTGCCGGGCCGATCGGCTATCCGGGCGCCGCCGAGGTCGTGAACATGCAGCCGCCTGGCGCGCTCATCCGGCGCGGCGTGCATTCGCTGCCCTGCATCGGCGAAGGCCGCCAGTCCGGCACCTCGGGCACGCCCTCGATCCTCAACGCCTCGCCGGAAGCGGCGGCCGGCGGCGGGCTCGCGCTCCTGCAGACCGGCGACCGCGTCCGCATCGACCTCAACAAGCGCTCGGCCGACATCCTTTTGTCGAAGGAGGAGCTCGCCCGCCGCCGCAAGGACCTCGAGGCGCGCGGCGGCTTCGCCTATCCGGCGAGCCAGACGCCCTGGCAGGAGATCCAGCGCTCGATGGTCGACCAGCTGTCGGAGGGCATGGTGCTGAAGCCGGCGGTGCAGTTCCAGAAGGTGGCCCAGACCTTCGTGCCGCGCGACAACCACTGAGGCTTCCCTCCAGGTTTGAAGCGTGCGGGAGAACCGGCAATGGTCGTCAAGGCTCGCGTGGGCTAGGATCGCACCATGCTCACCCCCGATCAGATCGATCGCATCGTCGGCGAGGTCGCGACGACCACGCTGACGCCGGGCGTCGTGGAACGGGTTTTCAGCGAACCCGCCATCGATTCGGCTGGGCGCGATGCATTGCGCGTCACCATCGTCATTCAGGATGACGCGTTGCCGAACATCAGCGGCGACGCTGCCGTCGACACGCTGGTTGCGGTCCAGAGACGCCTCTTCGAGGCGGGGGAAGAGAGATTTCCGATCGTGAGCTACGCGACCCCGCAAGATCTTTCCGAACGTGGCGATCCTTAATCCGCAGCATCTGCTCGAGCAGGCGGAACGCCTCGTGGAACCGCCGCCGGCCGGTCCGCCGCGCCAGCGGCGGCCCGTCGCTATTCTGTGACATGATATGCGACCGGATCGCTAAGGGACTGCCGATGTCGATGCCAAGTGCAGCACGCGCCGCCTTCCGCAAGCTCCACGAGAGCGGCTGCTTCCTGATCCCGAACCCTTGGGACGCCGGCACGGCGCGCTATCTGCGCCGTCTCGGCTTCAAGGCGCTGGCGACGACGAGCTCGGGCTTCTCCTTCTCGCAGGCGCTGCCGGACATGGACTGGGCCGTCCCCGTCGACATGGCGCTCGGCCACATCGCCGAGATCGTCGCCGCGACCGAGCTGCCGGTGAACGCCGATTTCGAGTCGGGCTACGCCCATGAGCCGGAAGGCGTCGCGGCGAACGTGAAGCGCTGCGTCGCGACCGGCGTCGCCGGGCTGTCGATCGAGGATGCGAGCGGCGACAAGGACAAGCCGCTCTACGATCAGGCCTTCGCGGTCGAGCGCATCGCGGCGGCGCGGGCGGCGATCGATGCCAGCGGCGCCGACGTGCTCCTGACCGCCCGCGCCGAGTGCTTCCTCGTCGGCCACCCGGACCCGCTCCGGGACTCGATCCGCCGGCTGACGGCCTACGCGGAGGCCGGCGCCGACGTGCTCTACGCCCCGGGCCCGCGCAAGCGCGACGATATCCAGGCGATCGTCGCGGCGGCCGGGCCGAAGCCTGTGAACGTGCTCATGGGCTCGAATATCGGGCTCACCGTCTCGGACCTCGCCGCGCTCGGCGTGCGCCGCATCAGCGTCGGCTCGGCGCTCTCGCGCGCCGCCTGGACCGGCTTCATCCGGGCCGCGAAGCTGATGGCCGAGGAGGGCAGCTTTGCCGGCTTCGACGGCTCGGTCGCCTTCGCCGAGCTCAACGGCTTCTTCCGCGAGGACCTCAAAGAGCGCTCGCGATGACCGACCTTGCGCAATGGACGCCGCGGCCCCGTCCCGAGCGCCGGACTCACGACGGCCGCTATGTCCGCCTCGAGCCGCTCGACGCCGCCCGCCACGGCGACGACCTCTTCGCCGCCGGCCCGACCTCGGACGCGCTGCTGCGCTATCTGCCCGAGCGCCCGTTTCCGGACCGCGCCGCATTCCAGCCCTGGCTCGACAAGGCCGCCGCCTCCGAGGACCCGCTGTTCTTCGCGGTCGTCGACAAGGCGACCGGGCGTGCCGAGGGGCGGCTGTCGCTGATGCGCTTCGACCCGGCCCACGGCGTGATCGAGACCGGCCATCTCCTGTTCGGCCGGCGGCTTGGGCAAACCAAGGGCGCGACCGAGGCGGTCTACCTCCTTGCCCGCCACATCTTCGACGAGCTCGGCTACCGCCGCTTCGAGTGGAAGTGCAATGACGCGAACGAGCCCTCGAAGCGCGCCGCCGGCCGCTTCGGCTTCGCCTTCGAGGGCGTGTTCCGCCAGCACATGGTGATCAAGGGCGAGAACCGCGACACCGCCTGGTATTCGATGCTCGACGGCGAATGGCCCGCGCGCCGGCGCGCTTTCGAGCGCTGGCTCGAGCCGTCGAATTTCGACGACGCCGGGCGGCAGCGCCTCAGCCTCAGCGCCCTCAATGCCGCGACGTTCGAGAGCGGCGACGCCGCGCTCGGGCTTCGCCTGGCCCGGCCGAACGACCTCGCGGCCCTGGGCGAGCTCCAGCGCGCCGCCTATGCGCCGAACCGCGACATCCTCGGGGTCGAGCCGCTGCCGCTGCTCCTCGACTACGGCCGGGCGCTCGCCGATCACGAGGTCTGGCTCGCCGAGGCCGGGCAAGGGCTCGTCGGCGCGCTGATCGTCGATCCGGCCCCGGATCATCTCCTGATCTGGAGCATCGCGACCGCGCCGGCGGCGCAACGCACCGGTCTCGGCAAGCGCCTCCTCGACGCCGCCGAGGCGCGGGCGCGCTCGCTCGGGCTGCGGGAGCTGCGCCTCTACACCGGCGAAAAGCTCACCGCGAACGTGCGCTGGTATCACCGCCACGGCTATGCCATTGAGCGGGTGGAGGAGCTGGAGGATCGCCGGCTCGTCCACATGACGAAGCGCATCTGACGAGGAACGGCATGGCCGGGCGGCTCACGGGAAAGACGGCGCTGGTGACGGCGGCGGCGGCGGGCATCGGCCGCGCCATCGCCGAGGCGTTCGTCGCCGAGGGCGCGAAGGTGTGGGCGACCGATCTCGATGCGGAAAAGCTCGCCGGCCTCGACGGCGCCGAGCGGCGCAAGCTCGACGTGACCTCGAACGATGCCGTCGCGGCGCTCGCCCGCGAGACCGGCCCGGTCGACATCCTCGTCAATGCGGCGGGCTACGTCCATCACGGCACGGTGCTCGACACCGACGACAAGGCCTGGGAGTTCTCGTTCGACATCAACGTCAAGTCGATGCACCGGACCATCAAGGCCTATCTCCCCGGCATGCTGGAGAAGGGCGCCGGCTCGATCGTCAACATCGCCTCAGGCGCCGGCTCGGTGCGCGGCATTCCGAACCGCTACGCCTACGGCGCCACCAAGGCGGCGGTGATCGGGCTGACGAAGTCGGTCGCGGCCGACTACATCAAGCGCGGCATCCGCGCCAATGCGATCTGCCCCGGCACGATCCAGTCGCCGTCCCTCGACCAGCGCATCGCCGACCAGGCCAAGGCTTCGGGCCAGAGCCTTCAGGCGGTGCGCCAGGCTTTCATCGACCGCCAGCCCATGGGCCGGCTCGGCACGCCCGAGGAGATCGCCTGGCTTGCGGTCTACCTCGCCTCCGACGAGGCGAGCTACACCACCGGGCAGATCCATCTCGCGGACGGGGGATTTGCGCTGTAAGGCGCCGTCATCCCGGAAGCCGCGAAGCGGCTATCCGGGATCTTAGGCCGGTTTCGGCGCTCGATTTGGAAGGAGGTCCCGGGTCGCGCTGCGCGCGCCCGGGATGACGCGGCGGGGACCAACATGCACATCCTCATCTTCGGCGCCGCCGGCATGGTCGGGCGCAAGCTCACGGAACGGCTGGCGAAGGACGGCGGGCTCGGCGGGCGCGAGATCGCCAAGGCGACGCTGCACGACGTCGTCGAGCCGCAGGCGCCGGCGAACGCGCCGTTCAAGGTCCGCACCGTCTCGTCGGACTTCGCCGAGCCCGGCGAGGCCGAGAAGCTCGTCGCCGAGCGGCCGGACGTCATCTTCCATCTCGCGGCGATCGTGTCGGGCGAGGCCGAGGCCGACTTCGACAAGGGCTACCGCATCAATCTCGACGGCACGCGCCAGCTCTTCGACGCCGTCCGCAACATCGGCGACGGCTACAGGCCGCGGCTCGTCTTCACCTCGTCGATCGCGGTCTTCGGCGCGCCCTTCCCGGAGGCGATCGGCGACGAGTTCTTCACAACGCCGCTGACGAGCTACGGCACCCAGAAGGCGATCGGTGAGCTCCTGCTCGCCGATTACTCGCGGCGCGGCTTCTTCGACGGCATCGGCATCCGGCTGCCGACGATCTGCGTGCGGCCGGGCAAGCCCAACAAGGCGGCCTCGGGCTTCTTCTCGGGCATCATCCGCGAGCCGCTCGCCGGGCAGCAGGCGGTGCTGCCGGTCGCCGAGGACGTGCGCCACTGGCACGCGTCGCCGCGCTCGGCGGTCAATTTCCTCATCCATGCCGCGACGATCGACACGGCCCGCGTCGGGCACCGGCGCAACCTCAGCATGCCGGGCCTGTCGGTGACGGTCGCCGAGCAGATCGCGGCGCTGAGGCGCGTTGCCGGCGACAAGGTCGCGGACCGCATCCGGCGCGAGCCGGACCCGGTGATCATCAAGATCGTCGACGGCTGGGCGCGCAAGCTCGACGCCAGCCGGGCCGAGAGCCTCGGCTTCAAGGCCGAGAAGAGCTTCGACGACATCATCCGCGCCCATATCGAGGACGAGCTCGGGGGGAAGTGGGCGGCCTAGGGCGCGATGACTTCTCTTCGGGTCGCGAACAGCGCCGTTCGCGACCCGCAAGGGATTGCGGCGCAGGTACGCGTAGCAGTAAGGGGAGAGTAACCGCCGGCGGAGGTGACCCGTCGACGGCCAGGACGCCGGGCCGCAAGAGCAAGCCCTAAGCGTCGGCGGTCAGGCCAAGCCTAATGGAGCGGGAGCGAGCGATAATGCCCGCTCACGTATTCCAAACGGCCGAACCTGGTCCGCGTGTAGGGGTTAACCCACACCACGGTCAGACCTCCATCGCTGGAGGCACGCTTGAGCCGACGGACGAGGGGTGTTATATTCCCTCGGGACTCGGGGGCTCACCCCCCGCCCAGACCCGCCCGGTAGTGCACTCTGCCGGTACGGGAGCCTGAAACCGGCCCTGGAGCGTTCCCGCGCTCCGGGGCCGTTCGAGAACTTGGACGGAAAGGGCTACTGGCTGAGAACCGTGCCCGTTCCCAATGGCGACGTTATGACGTTGCTCAGGGCTTCAGCTGAAATAGCGGCCGGAGAAGCGGCAAGGAAAAAGGGCTGAGACCTCGCCTTCCCGGGCCGGTTGAGACGGCTACATAATTCCGTTCTTTTGCATTGGAGGATCGGGCCCAGGCCTGGCGGTGGAAACCGGTCGTTTCCCCGTCTGCTGATCGTCCACTCATCGATGACGCGCCGATGCAGCGGTCAGGGCCGCGGCGCCGCGGCTCGCTGCGATGGAGACGGAGCGGGCGAGCCCGCCCGCGACGGTGAAGAACGGCCGTTTCGCCGTTCTGTCGGTTGTCCACTCATCGATGATGGGCCGATGCAGCGGCCAGGGCCGCGGCGCCGGGGCCCGCTGCGATGGAGACGGAGCGGGTGAGCCCGGCCGTGACAGTGAAAAAACGGCCGTTTCCCCGTTCTGTCGGTTGTCCACTTATCAATGATGGGCCGATGAAGCGGTCAGGACCGCGGCGCCTACGGCGTCACCTTCCTTAAGATCAGCGTCGCGCCGACCTCCGGGTCGCGGCGCCATTGGTCCTCGCGCTCCGAGATCAGCGTCACTTCGTGGCCGCGCCGCGAGGTCAGGGTGAGGCGGCCGCCGTCGTAGCGCCACGCCGCCGGATCGAAGCTGCGCAGGCCGGCGTCGCGGCAGCCCTCGACGAGGCGCGCCTCGTAGCGGCCGTGCGGGTCGGGCAGGCTCGCGGCAAGGCGCACGCGGCAGACTTCGCGCTCGGTGTAGCGGTCGACCGCATAGGTGCCGGGCAGGCTTCCCGGCGGCGGCGCCTTCGCCGGGTCGATCGGCGTCGCCTGCGGGACGCCGATCGGCGGCGGCGGCAGCGGCAGGCGCGCGAGCCGGGCCTCGGCGTCGCGCTCGAGCCGGTAGCTCTCGCCGGCGGCGGCGGTCTTCGCCGTGAAGGCGTCCTCGCCCTCGGGGCGGAACTCGAGGGTGGTCTCGCCGGCCGGGCCGAGTAGGCGCAGGATTCCCCGCTCCGGGACATGCCAGGCGGCAGCGCCCGCGAGCACCGGCAGGGCGCGGCGGCAGCCGGCCGGGAAGCGCAGCACCTGCCCGGTCGCCGCCGGCTCGGACCCGAAGGTGAGCCGGCATTTCCGGTTCGTGCCCTCGCGGGACAGGTCCCAGGCGCCGGAGATCGCCGCCGGATCGTCCGGCGCCGGCGGTCCCGCCGCGATCGAGAGCGCCGCCGCGAGTGCGCCAGCGCAGAGCCTCAGGCGGCGCGGCCGGTCCATGGGGTTTCGGCGACCGGCGTCAGCGGGCCCTTGCCGGCAAACCAGGATTTGAGGTTGTCGACGACGAGCTGGCCCATGGCGTTGCGGGTGTGGACCGAGGCCGAGCCGACGTGGGGCAGGAGCACGATGTGGTCCATCGCGATGAGCTCCTTCGGCACGCGCGGCTCGTCCTCGAAGACGTCGAGCCCGGCGGTCAGGATCTCCTTCTTCTGCAGCGCCGCGATAAGCGCGTGCTCGTCGACGACGGTGCCGCGGCCGACATTGATCAGCACCCCGTCGGGACCAAGCGCGCGCATGACCTCGGCATCGACCATGCCCTTGGTCTCGCCGCCGCCGGGCGCGACGCACATCAGCACGTCGACGTCCTTCGCCATGCCGACGAGGGTCGGATAGTACCGGTACGCGACGTCGGCCTGCGGCTTTCGGCCGTGATAGCCGATCTCAAGGCCGAAGGCCTCGAGGCGCTTCGCCACCGCCTTGCCGATGCGGCCGAGGCCGAGGATGCCGATCTTGCGCCCGCGCAGCGTCGCGGTCAGCGGGTAGGCCTTCTCGAGCCACTTGCCGGCGCGCAAATAGCGGTCGACCTGCGGCAGCTGGCGCACCGTCGCGATGAGGAGCCCGATGGCGAGATCGGCGACCTCCTCGGTCAGGACGTCGGGCGTGTTCGTCACGATGACGCCGCGCCGGCCGGCCTCGGCGGCGTCGATGGTGTCGTAGCCGACGCCGAAATTGGCGATGATCTCGAGCTTCGGCAGCTTGTCCATGAGGGCGCCGTCGACGTGGTAATGGCTGCCCGGGGCAAGGCCGCGGATGCGCGGCGCGAGTTCGGCGATGAGCGCATCCCGGTCGGGCGCTTCCCAGGCCTTGTGCAGGTTGAACGCCTGCCCGATGCCCTCCATGATGAGGGGCATCATCGGGCTCAGCATCAGCACGTCTACGTTCTTCAAAGGTCGAACCTCCGGGGCAGGGCTGGACGAAGCCAGGGCTGGACGAAGCGGAGCGGTGCCGCCCTTCATAAGCCCAGAGCGCGCGAATTAAAAAGTGCCGGTGCCCGGATTTGCCGGTTCCGGCCACAACCAGCCCGAAAGGCGCACCGCGCCCGCCATGCCGATCAGCTGCGCCGCGATGAACGCCGGCACCCCGCCGGGTGCGATGCCGGCAAAGGTGTCGGACAGGGAGCGCGCCAGCGTCACGGCCGGATTGGGAAACGAGGTCGAGGCCGTGAACCAATAGGCCGCCGTGATGTAGAGCCCGACCGTGTAGGGGATGGCGGCGGGCGTCCTAGCGAGGCATCCGAAGATCGTGAGCCCGAGCCCGAAGGTCGCGACTGCCTCGGCGAATCACTGCCCCGGCCCCGTGCGCGCCGTCGCGGAGAGCTGCCGACTGCATCGCCGCTGCAGCGAAAGCTTTGGCTTGAGCTTCTCGCGGGCAGCTTCAAGCTGATCTACAAGGATGAAGGCGAAGCCGCTCACTGACCCATTCAGCCTTGCCGTGCGGATCGGGCGGCTTTAGCTTCACCCTCATGCGGTTGCTTCGCGCCCTGGCCCATCTGGTTCTTGTGCTCGCCATCATCGGCGTAGCGGTCGCGCCCGCGCGGGCGGTCGTCCTGGCCCCTGTCAGCGCGCAGGCGATGCACGGCGACATGGAACACCACCATGATGCGGGTGTTCATGCCGAGCACGCCGGCGACGATCATGCCGGGCCGGTTAGCGAGCCCCCGACGCACAAGCGGGACGCTTGTCAGACCTTGTGCTGCTTCATCCCGTCTCAGATGCCGCCGCATGCCCCGGAAGCGTCGGCAGCCGAGTTCTTCTGCGCCGTCCGCTACATGGACGCCGCACAGCCCGGCTACGGCCGGACGGACGCTCCCGACCCTGGAATACCGAAGCTCGCGGTCTGACACAGACCGTCACCGCTTCGTCATCATTCCTAGGAGGGTGCTATGCATCCCAAGATCACGTCACGCGTGCTACTCGCATTCGCCCTCGCCGCCGGGTTGAGCTTCGCCACTGAGGGGGAAGTCCGCGCCCAACATAGCGGCCATCAAGGCCACGAGGGGCACGGGACCAAGAAGCCGGCAAAGAAAGCGCCGGCAAAGAAGCGCTCTCAGCACGGCGGGCACGGCGCCGCTGCGCCAGCCGTCGCCGAGTACCAGGGCGCGCACCACAAGATGATGCGCGACATGAGCGTGCCATACACGGGCGACCCGGATGTGGATTTCCGCGTCCAGATGATCCCGCACCACCAAGGCGCAATCGACATGGCACGGGTTGCCCTGCGCCACGCTACGGACCCCTGGACGCGGCAAATGGCCGAAGGCGTTATCGTCGAGCAACAGCGCGAGATTGCCGAGATGCAGCAATGGCTCGCGCGCCGGGGCGTCACGCCGCCTGTGGGCGGACAGCCGCGCCACACCATCACGGCGAACTCGTATCGGACCATCCCGGAAGAGCCGGGAACCCGAGCCGAGTTGCGCGGACAGTCGTGGGCGCCCGGAATGGGCGTGCCGCCGGCTTCAAGGTGAAGCACGCTGTAGGTGCCTTCGGGCTGCAGTCTCCCCGGGCGCGGTTGACGGGTTGGGCGCAGCTCCCTCCGCTGCTTTCCCGGGCGCGTGCAGCGTCAGCGGAATGGGACCCGGGACCCAGCGCAAGACTCCGCCGCGAAGCGGCGCCAAACTCATTTCGCAGAGGTCTTCTTGGGACAGGCATCGCGGTTTGCCGCTTGATCTTGCGGCAGGGTCCGTTCAATGATGGCCGGCAGACAACAACGCGGCAAGCCCCGAACGGGCGCCCAAAGCTAGTCGGGACGGAACATGCGCTCGGGAAAAGCGGGTCTTGACCCCGCGATTTCGGCCATCTGCGACCTCCACGGGGCGCCATGAGCGCCGGTTTCCGCGCGCCCCGGCGCGGCCGGCCTAAGGCGTCCGCTCCCCACACCCTCATCAGGTCAGGCATCGATCATGGCTGGAGTTGAGATCCGCAACGTCCGCAAGGCCTTCGGCGCGACGCAGGTCATCCACGGCGTCTCGATCGACATCGTCGACGGGGAGTTCGTGATCCTGGTCGGCCCGTCGGGCTGCGGCAAGTCGACCCTTCTGCGCATGATCGCCGGCCTCGAGAACATCTCG
>JAJKJG010000338.1 GCA_021154065.1 Methylobacterium sp. | reverse complement strand
GGTCCGTGATCCTCGCCTGCGGCGGCTTCGAATCGAACGCCGAGTGGCGCACCCGCTACCTCGGCCCGGGCTGGGAGCTCGCGAAGGTCCGCGGCACCCGCTTCAACACCGGCGACGGCATCCGCATGGCGCTCGACATCGGCGCCTCGCCAGCAGGCAACTGGTCCGGCTGCCACGCCGTCGGCTGGGACAACAACGCCCCCGAGTTCGGCGATCTTTCCGTCGGCGACGCCTTCCAGAAGCACTCCTACCCGTTCGGCGTCATGGTGAACGCCACGGGGAAGCGCTTCGTCGACGAGGGCGCCGACTTCCGCAACTACACCTACGCCAAGTACGGCCGCGTGATCCTCGAGCAGCCGGACCAGTTCGCCTGGCAGGTCTTCGACCGCAAGGTCCTGCACCTCCTGCGCGACGAGTACCGCATCAAGCGCGTCACCAAGGTCTCGGCAGCGACCCTTGCCGAGCTCGCCCCGAAGCTCGAGGGCGTCGATGCGGCGGCCTTCCTCGACGAGATGCGCGCCTACAACGCCGCCGTCCGTTCCGACGTGCCGTTCAACCCGAACGTCAAGGATGGCCGCGGCACCATTGGCCTTGCCGTGCCGAAGTCGAACTGGGCGAACACGCTCGACGAGCCGCCCTTCGAGGCCTACCAGGTCGGCTGCGGCATCACCTTTACCTTCGGTGGCCTGCGCATCGCCCCGGCCACCGGACAGGTGCTCGACAGCGATCTGTCGCCGATTCCCGGCCTTTACGCGGCGGGCGAGCTTGTCGGCGGGCTGTTTTACTTCAACTATCCGGGCGGCACCGGCCTGATGTCGGGCTCGGTCTTCGGCCGGGTCGCCGGGATGGGGGCCTCGCGCGCGATCGCGGAGTGAGGGCATTCTCGATGCTAAAGAAGAACACGGAGGAAACCATGATCAAATCGCTCGCGGCGGGTCTCGTCCTCGCCCTGATGGCGCTCCCGGCGCATGCCGTCGGCGTCCCCGAGAACTACCCGCCTTCCTACAAGGCGATGCTCGCGGCGGCCGAGAAGGAAGGCAAGGTCGTCATCTACTCGAACACCGAGCAGTTCGCCGTCAATCCGGTCCTGGACGCCTTCCAGGCCGCCTTCCCGAACATCAAGCTCGACTATGTCGAGATCAAATCCTCCGAGCTCTACAACCGCTTCGTCAGCGAGGCCTCGGCCGGCGCGCTGCAGGGCGACGTGATCTGGTCGTCCTCGATGGACCTGCAGTTCAAGCTCCTCGACGAGGGCTTCGCGCAAGCCTATGCGAGCCCCGAGAAAGCGGCGCTGCCGGCCTGGGCGGTGTACAAGGATCTCGGCTACGGCACGACCTTCGAGCCCGCCGCCTTCATCTACAACAAGCGCGTCCTGCAGGAGGCGGCGGTCCCGAAGAGCCACGCCGCGCTCGCCAAGTATCTTTCCGACAACGCCGCGAGCCTGCAGGGCAAGGTCGGGACCTACGATCCGCAGAAATCCGGGCTCGGCTATTTCCTGTACAGCCAGGACCTCCGCAACGGCACCGTGCTCTGGGACATCGCCAAGGGCCTCGGGCAGACGAAGGCGCGCCAGTACTCGGCGACCGGCAACATGCTCGAGAAGGTCGCCTCGGGCGAGCACCTCTTGGCCTACAACGTCGTCGGCTCCTACGCGCTCCTCAAGGCGAAGAGCGACCCGTCGATGGGCGTCGTGATCCCGAACGACTACGCCGTCGTGATGACCCGCATTGCCTTCGTGCCGAAGGACGCCAAGCGCCCGAACGCCGCCAAGGTGTTCCTCGATTTCGTGCTCTCGAAGGCCGGGCAGGAGGTGATCGCCAACAAGGCCTCGCTGTTCTCGATCCGCCAGGACGTCGAGGGCGAGGCGACGGCGGCAAAGCTCACCCGCGAGCTCGGGTCCGCGATCAAGCCGGTCGCGATCAATGCCGAGCTCCTCGACCTCCTCGAGCCGACAAAGCGCCTGCCCTTCTTCAAGAAATGGCAGGGCCTCATCGAGGGGAAATAGCGGCTTGGCAACGGCGCTTGCCGCGGTCCCAGGGGGGCGCGACCTCTGGCGCGTCGCCATCATCGCGACCGGCGCGGCGGCGATCCTCGCGCCGGTCGCGCTCGTCGTCTACCAGAGCTTCCTCAGCGCGCCGTTCTTCAGCGCCCGCGCCCGCTTCTCGCTCGACGGCTACGCGTTCGTCCTCGCCGACGAGGATTTCTGGGTCGCCGGCCTGAACTCCGTCATTCTCGCGGCGAGCATGGTCGCGATCGCGGTGCCGGTCGGCGCGGCGCTCGCCTATCTCGTCGTCCGGACCGACCTGCCCGCACGGCGGGCGCTCGAGACCCTCGTCCTCGTGCCGCTGTTCGTCTCGCCGATGGTGCTCGCCTTCGGCTACGTGGTCAGCCTCGGGCCGGTCGGGTTCCTGACGACGGCCTATGAGAGCGTGCTCGGCGCCGCGCCCTGGAACATCTACTCGATGCTCGCGACGGCGCTGATCGTCGCGCTGACGCATGTGCCGCACGTCTATCTCTATGTCGCGGCGGCGCTGCGCCTCGTACCCTCCGACAGCGAGGAGGCTGCCCGCGTCGCCGGCGCCGGTCCGGGGCGCACCGCCTTGACCGTCACCCTGCCGATGGTGCTGCCCTCGATCGGGGTCGGGGCGGTGCTCGTCTTCTTCCTCGGCTTCGAGCTTTTCGGCCTGCCCTATGTCCTCGGCGACCCGGAAGGCCGGCTCGTGCTCTCGACCTATCTCTACAAGCTCACGACGCGGCTCGGCACGCCGTCCTACCAGCTCATGGCCGTCGTCGTCGTGGCGATCATGGTCGTGACCCTGCCGCTGGTCACCCTGCAGCGGCTGGTGACCGCGCAGGCGCGGCGCTACGCGACGGTGCGCGGCAAGGCGGTGCGGGCGCGGCTCGTGCCGCTCGGCCGCTGGCGCTGGCTCGCCTTCGCGGCGATCATGCTCTGGCTCGTCGCGGTGGTGATCGTGCCGCTCGCCGGCATCACCTTGCGCTCGGTGGTGTCGAGCTGGGGCCTCGGCGTCAACCTCGCCGACGTGCTGACGCTGAGGAACTACGCCGCCATCGACAGCATGCGCGGGGTCGGGCGCTCGATCGTCAACACCGCCCTCATCGCGACGTTCGGCGCCGCCCTCTCGGTCGCGGCCTATGCGGCGTTCACGCTCGCGACGCATCGCTGGCCGGGCTGGTTCAGCCGCGTCTTCGATTACCTCGTGCTTCTGCCGCGCGCCATGCCGGGCATCGTTGCCGGGCTCGCGATCTTCTGGCTGTTCCTATTCGTCGCGCCGCTGAAGCCGTTGCTCAACACGCTGGCGAGCATCTGGCTCGCCTACACGCTGGTCTGGATGCCGTTCGGCCTGCGCCTCGTCTCGAACGCCGTCGGGCAGATCGGCGAGGAGCTCGAGGACGCGGCCCGCGTCGCCGGCGCCGGCCCCGGCCGCGTCGCCCGCGACGTCGTCCTGCCGCTCGCCCGCCACGGGCTGCTCGCGAGCTGGCTTTTGACGTTCCTCCTCTTCGCGCGCGAGTACTCGACCGGCATCTATCTCATCGGACCCGGAAGCGAGGTCATGGGAGCGATGCTGGTCTCGCTGTGGAGCGCCGGCAACATCGACGTCGTCTCGGCTCTTTCCGTCATCAACACGGTGATGATCGCGCTCGGCATTGCGATCGCGCTGCGGCTCGGGATCGCACTCGATGAATGATCCCTCCGGGCGCCCGGAGCCGCCGGCGCTGGCGGTCGACGATCTGCGCGTCCGCCTCGGGTCGAACGAGATCCTGCGCGGCGTCAGCTATGCCGTCCGGCCGGGCCGGATCGCGGCGCTTCTCGGCCGCTCCGGCAGCGGCAAGACGACCCTCCTGCGCTGCGTCGCCGGGCTCGAGACGCCGACCGCGGGCTCGATCGCCATCGGCGAGACGCAGGTCTTCGACGCCGGGCGCGGCATCGACGTCCCGACCGAGCGCCGCAATCTCGGCCTCGTGTTCCAGTCCTACGCGCTGTGGCCGCACAAGACGGTGTTCGACAACGTCGCCTATGGGCTTCGGGTGCGCGGCGCCGCCCGCGCCGACATCGAGGCGCGGGTCGCCGAGGTGCTGCAGGGGGTCGGCCTCGGCGCGCTCGGCGCCCGCTTTCCGCATCAGCTCTCGGGCGGCCAGCAGCAGCGCGTCGCGCTCGCGCGCGCCTTCGCCTACGGCCCGCCGGTCATCCTCCTCGACGAGCCGCTGTCGAACCTCGACGCCAAGCTTCGCGAGGAATCGCGCATCTGGGTGCGCGGGCTCATCAAGCGGCTTGGGCTGACCGCCGTGTTCGTGACCCACGACCAGGTCGAGGCGATGGCGATCGCCGACGAGGTCGTGCTGATCGAGGAGGGCCGCATCGTCCAGGCCGGCACGCCGCAGCAGCTCTATGACGAGCCGGCGACGCTGTTCGTCGCCGAGTTCATGGGCAGCAACAACGTGCTGCACGGCCGCATCGCCGAGCGCCGCGCCGGCGATGCCTGCCTCGATCTCGGCGGCTTGCGCCTGTGGGGGAGGGACAGGAGCGCGGCGCCGGCCGGCGCGACCGGGACGGCGGTGATCCGCCTCGACCGGGTCGCGGTCCTGGAGCGTACCGGCGACAACTGCCTCCCCGGCGAGCTCGAGAGCTCGGTCTTCCTCGGCGAGCGCTGGGAGAGCCTGTTCGCGGTCGCCGGGCAGCCGATGCGCGTCTTCCACCAGGCGCCGCTCGCGCCGGGCGAGCGCTTTGTCCATCTGCCGCCCGAGGCGGTGTGGATCTTCTGAGGCGTTCAGGAGAATCCGGCGCGCATCCGCGCTTCGCGCGCCGCCGCGCCGGTGAGAAGCGCCGCGAGCCGGCGGGCCGGCACCGGCTCGGCGGCGTTTGCCGTAACGGCCGCGGTGTAGACGGTCGCGAGCTCGAACCCGGCCGGGAGCGCGCCGGCGACGGCAACGCCGGGCGTGCTCAGCATCTCGGTGACCTGGGTGCAGCCGATCGGACGCGCGCTTCGCGACGCGGCGAGCGCGCGCATCGCCGCAGCGCCGTTCGGAAACGGTTGCAGGCGCGCCGCGACCGCCTCGCCGATGCCGAGCCGGTCAAGCACCTTGGCGAAATGGATGCCGGCCGTCGCTTGCCGCGGATCGGGGAAATAGATCGCGTCGGCGGCAAGAAGCGCCGCCCGCAGCGCGTCGCCGTCGGCGATCGGCGGCGCCGCGTCGCCGGCCCGCACCGCGACGGCGGTGAGCACCGTTCCGACATCGGCCTCGGAGCCCTCGACCACACGACCTTCGCGGGTCAGCTCGGCGATCAGCGCCGCGGTCAGGATCAGGAGGTCCGCCGGGGCGCCGGCGCGGAGCTTTGTGGCCATCGCGCCGACGGCGCCGAACTCGCCCTCGATCCGGCAGCCGGTCTCGGCCTCGAAGGCCGGCGCGAGCGTTGCGACGAGCCCCTGCGCCGCGCCGCCGCTCAGGAGCTTGAGCCGAGTCACCCGCTCGCCATCGCGGCGAGGATGCGCTCGCGCGTCAGCGGCAGGTCGCGCACCCGCACGCCGAGCGCGTGGAACACGGCGTTCCCGATCGCGGCCGCGGTCGGCCCATGCGCCGCCTCGCCGACACCCACCGGCTTCTCCTCCGGCCGTGCCACGATCTCGACCTCGACCGCCGGCACCTCCGAGAAGGTCAGGATCGGATAGCTCTCCCAGGCGTCGCTC
>JAJKJG010000337.1 GCA_021154065.1 Methylobacterium sp. | reverse complement strand
TCCGCAGCGGTGGCCTCGAGCGCCGCTACGGCATCCGCCAGGCGCCGCCGGCGACCGCACAGGCGCCGGACGACGACCCCGCCGAGACCTGAGGTCCCGGCAAACGTCCTTGCCGATCGATCAGCGCGGCTGATGGATCGGCGCCCACGCCCCGTGCAACCGTGTTGGAAGGGTGCCATGGAAATCCTTCCACGGCCGTGGAATATTTGCGCGGGATGGGCTCTGGGCGCGGCCGCTGAGACGGACTGAGCGAGGGTCGCCCTAACCCTTGTCGCGCATCACCCGCGCGCGCTCGCGGTTCCAGTCGCGCTGCTTCTCGGTCTCGCGCTTGTCGTGCAGCTTCTTGCCGCGCCCGAGCCCGAGCTCGACCTTCGCCCGTCCGCGCTCGTTGAAATACATCTTCAGCGGAACGACGGTGAAGCCCTCGCGCTGCGTCGCGCCGATCAGCTTGTCGATCTGGCGGCGATGCAGCAGGAGCCGCCGCGGCCGCTTGGTCTCATGGTTGAAGCGGTTCGCCTGGAGGTATTCCGGGATATAGGCGTTGAAGAGGAAGAAGTCCTCGCCCGACGGGCCGGCATAGGCATCGCCGATCGTCGCCTTGCCCAGGCGCAGCGACTTCACCTCGGTGCCGGTGAGCGCGATGCCGGCCTCGTAGGTGTCGAGGATCTCGTAGTTGAACCGGGCCTTGCGGTTGTCGGCGACGACCCGAGAACCGTCCTTCGCAGCCTTGGCCATCAGGTCACGCGTTGATGAGCCCGGCGTGCACCATGGCCTTGCGGATCGCAGCCTTCGTCGGCGCAGTCACCGGCAGCATCGGCAGCCGGATCTCCTCGCCGCCGCGGCCAAGCAGCGCGAGGCCGCACTTCGCGCCGGCAAGCCCCGGCTCGACGAAGATCGCGTCATGCAGCGGCACGAGGCGATCCTGCACCTTCAAGGCGCCGGCATAGTCGCCGGAGAGGCTCGTCTCCTGCAGCTCGGCGCAGAGCCGCGGCGCGACGTTCGCCACGACCGAGATGCAGCCGTTGCCGCCAGCCGCGTTGTAGGCGAGCGCGGTCATGTCCTCGCCCGAGAGCTGGACGAACTCCGGACCCATGGCCTGGCGCTGCTGCGAGACGCGGCCGATGTTCGCCGTCGCGTCCTTCACGCCGACGATGTTCTTGAGCTCGTAGAGCCGCGCCATCGTCGCGACCGACATGTCGATGACCGAGCGCGGCGGGATGTTGTAGATGAAGATCGGGATTCCGACCGCGTCGTTCACGGCCTTGAAGTGCTGGTAGAGGCCTTGCTGGGTCGGCTTGTTGTAGTAGGGCGTGACGACGAGAAGCGCGTCGGCGCCCGCCTCCTCGGCGTGCTTTGCGAGGTCGATCGCCTCGGCGGTGTTGTTCGACCCGGCGCCGGCGATGACCGGAACGCGCCCCTTCGCCTCATTTACGCACCATTCCACGACTCTCTTGTGCTCGTCATGAGACAGAGTCGGACTTTCGCCGGTCGTGCCCACGGGGACGAGTCCTTGCGTCCCGTTCTCGATCTGCCAGCTCACATGGGCCCGGAAGGCCTCCTCATCGAGCGCGCCGTCGCGAAACGGGGTGACGAGCGCCGTGAGCGAGCCGCGGAACCGTCGCTGGTGGGTCATGGCGCTCCTCGCCGGCGGGCCGCGGCGGCGTTGGCCGCGCCCTTGCATTGCAGACACATAAGCCGGCGGACGGCGGCGCGCAAACGCCCGGCGCTGGTCCGAAAGGTGAATCTCGGTTAAGGTTTTCTCAATTCGGCCGTCGCCACAATGAACGGTCGACTTCGTGGGGGTTTCTCCATGGTCATCGCGGCGCGATGCCTATCAGGCATCCTGATCGCCGGCGCGGCGCTGGTGCTGACGGCACCGGCGCGGGCCGAGGAAGCCCGCGGGCGGTCCGGCCCGGTCCGGCTTGCGATGCTCGACGACGTCGCCTTCGGGCGGCTGTCCGCCTCCGACGCGATGCCGCAAAGCCCGAAGCGGCTCGACCTCGCGGCCTTGAAGCAGGCGCTCGAATCCTATCGCCGGGGCGACATCACCGAGGGCGACAAGGCCCGCGCCGGCATCGCCGACGAGACCGCGCGCGCGCTCACCGAGTGGGTGGCGATCCGAAGCACGCCGAATATCGGCTTCGACCGCATCGCCGGCTTCCTGCGCGAGGAGGCGAGCTGGCCCGCCGGCGCGCTGATCCGGCGCCGAGCCGAGGAAGCGCTCCTGTTCCAGCGCAAGCCGAACGCGGTGGTGCGGGCCTATTTCGCGACGCAGCGGCCGATCACATCGGCCGGCAAGTTCGCGCTTGCGCTCGCCTTCCAGGCCGACGGGCTCGACCGCGACGCCGCGGCGCTCATCCGCGAGACTTGGCGCAAGGACGGGTTCGGCAAGGAGTTCGAGGCGAAGCTGCTCGAGAAGTTCCCCGGCGTGCTGACGCAGGCGGATCACCGATTCCGCATGGAGCGCCAGCTCTTCAAGGAGAACTGGGGCGCGGCGCAAAGGGCGGCGGCGCGCGCTGGCGCCGATTACGCGTCGCTGGTCAAGGCGCGGATCGGCGCGTCCGACAACGCGAAGAAGACCGGTGCGCTCCTCGATGCGGTACCGGCGGCGCTGCGGTCGGACAGCTCCTATGCCTTCTCGCGCGCGCAGTGGCTCAGGCGGAACAACAAGCCGGCCGAGGCCGCGGCGTCGATCGCCGAGGTCACCCGCGACCCGGCCCTCCTCGCCGACGGCGACGAGTGGTGGACCGAGCGCCGCATCATCGCCCGCAAGCTGCTCGACAACGGCGACGCCCGCGCCGCCTACGAGGTCGTCAGCCGCCACGGCGCCGAGACCGCGCAACACAAGATCGAGGCCGAGTTCCACGCCGCCTGGCTGGCGCTGCGCTTCCTCGACGAGCCGGCGCTCGCGGCGATCCATCTGCGCGCCGCGGCGCGGGTCGCCGAGACGCCGATCTCGCTTGCCCGCGTCGCGTACTGGCAGGGGCGGACCGCAGAGGCGGTCGGGGCCGAGGAGGTGGCGCAGCGCCACTACGAGCGCGCCGCCGCCTATCCGATCACCTATTACGGCCAGCTCGCGCGGGCAAAGCTCGGCAACGGGCTTGTCCTGCGCGCGGTGCCCGACCCCGGCGAGGGCGGCCGCGACTCCTTCGCGCGGCTCACCGCGGCGCGGGCGCTGCGCCTGCTCTACGGCCTCGGCGTGCCCGACCTCGCGCTGGCGCTGAACATCGATCTGTCGCAGCGTCTGAACGATGCCGGCCAGCTCGAGGCGCTCGGCGATCTCGCCGCCGAGCATCGCGACGCGCGCGGCCTGCTCACGGTCGGCAAGTCGGCGGTGCAGCGCGGCTTCCCGCTGGATACGCACGCCTATCCGACCATCGGCATCCCGAGCTTCGAGCCGGTCGGCGGGCGCGTCGACAAGGCGATGGTCTACGCCGTCGCCCGCCAGGAGAGCATGTTCGACCCGAAGGCGCAGTCGCACGCCGGCGCGCGCGGCCTGATGCAGCTCATGCCGGCGACCGCGAAGCGGACCGCGAAGCGCTTCGGGCTGGGCTTCGACACCGACAAGCTCACCGCAGACCCGTCCTACAACGCCAAGATCGGCTCTGCCCATCTGGGCGAGCTGATGCAGGACTGGCGCGGCTCGCTGATCCTCGTTTTCGCGTCATACAATGCCGGCGGCGGCAACGTGAAGAAATGGATCGATGCCTATGGCGATCCGCGCAAGGCGGACGTCGATGTGGTCGACTGGGTCGAGCGCATCCCATTCTCGGAGACGCGCAACTACGTGCAGCGCGTGCTCGAGAACTTCCAGGTCTACCGCTATCGCCTCGGCGGCGACCGCAGCGCCCTCCTGTCCGAGATCGACTTGCGGCGGAGCGCCGTCGTTCAATAAAAACGGCCCGCAAGCGCTGGAGGGCGCGCGGCGGGGAAGCATGGCCGATTACGCGGATCTGTTCGTCTCTGCGGCCGACGGTCTTCGTCTGTTTGCCCGCGATTATGGGCCGCGCACGGGTAGCGCGCTCACCGTCGTCTGCCTGCCGGGGCTCGCGCGCACAGCCGCCGACTTTCACGAGCTCGCGCTGTCGCTGTCGCAGGACGGCAAGCGGTCCCGGCGCGTGCTCGCCCTCGACTACCGCGGCCGCGGCCGCTCCGAGTACGACCGCGACTGGCGGAACTACGACCTCAAGGTCGAGCTCGCCGACCTGCTTGCCGTCCTCACGGCGGCGTCGATCGAAGAGGCCGCGCTCGTCGGAACCTCGCGTGGCGGTCTCCTCACGATGGCGCTGTCTGCCGCGCGCCCGGCGCTCCTGCGCGGCGCCGTGCTCAACGACATCGGCCCGGTCATCGAGGGGCGCGGCCTCGCACGCATCCGCGGCTATGTCGGCAAGCTCCCGGCGCCCGCCGACTACGGCGAGGCGGTCGACATCCTGAAGAAGCTGATGAGCGCCCAGTTCACGGCGCTGTCCGAGGAGGAGTGGCGGTCGTGGGCCGAAGCGACCTGGAAGGAGGAGAACGGGCGCCTCGTTGCGGACTACGATCCCGCCCTGGCCCGCACCCTCGAGAGCATTGATCTGGAGGCGCCGCTGGCGCCGTTCTGGTTCCTGTTCGAGGGTCTCAAGCGCGTCCCGGTGCTGGCGCTGCGCGGCGCGAACTCCGATCTGCTCTCGGCCGAAACCTTCGCCGCCATGGGTCGGACGCATCCGAGAATCGAGACGATCCTCGTGCCGAGCCAGGGCCACGCGCCACTGCTCCAGGGCCGCGGCCTCATCCAGCAGATCAAACGCTTCCTGGTGCGCGTCGAGAGCGGGACATGATGGCGGTGGCGCCTACTCGGCGTCGGTCTCCTCGGCGCTTCGCGTCCTGATCTCGGCCGAGGCGGCCCATCCGGCCGGAGCATTCCGGCCGGTCTTGTGCCGGATGTCCTCCGCGGCCTGCGCATAGAGGGCATCGCCGCGGATGCGAAGCGACGTGCCGGCGAGCGTCGCCTCGCCCGAGGCCAGCTGCGCCAGCTGGCCGAGCGCGAGCCGCGCCCCATCGCGAAACCGCGGCGGCGCCCCGGCGGCCACGTGCGTCTCGTCGACGATGCGTTCGTGAAAGAACTGCTCCCGCGCCAGGCGGACGATCTCGTCCCGCGCCGCCGCGTCAGGGACCGCGCCGCTGAGCACGAGCGTGCCCGCTTCCCGGCGGGCGGAGAAGCGATAGGGGCCGAGCGCGACGGCCGGGGCCGGCGGCGCCGGCGGAGCGACGCGAGCGGCCTCGCGACGATCAGGAGCGAGCGGCACCGGGATCGAGCCCGTCACCGCCGGGCGTGCATCGGGCGGAGCCGCCGCAGCGGTGCCGTCGGGCTCGCTCGGCGCGAGCGAGAGTGCCGGTGGCCCAGCGTCGGGTATTGCCGGCAATCCGGCGACCCTCGCGCTGGCGTCGCTTCGGACCTGCTCGGCCGGCGGCCGCGCGATCTCGGGCACAACCATTGCGACCGCCGCCGCGAGCAGCCCGCCGGCCGTCGCGATCATCCCCCAGGTGGCAAAACGCTTCATCGTCGGATCGAGCCGTGCTTCTTCGCCGCGCCAAAACCGAGCGCGCGCCGCAAAGAAAGACCGGCTTCGCGGCATCTTGAGGGCAAGCTTTCGCCGACGCGCGGCTGCAAGGCGGCAGTCGCCTTGGATGCGAAAGACGGGCGCGCCGCTCGTCCGCGGCGCCCCGGACGCCTCAAATCACGGCTCGAGCTCTTCCCGAAGCATCTCGAGGGCGAGCCACCGGTTCTCTGCCGCCCACAGATCGGACTGAGCCGAAGCCAGGGCGGCGGAGATCTTCTCGAACAGGGCCGGATCACGCTTGTAGAGACCTGCGTCGCCCAAGGCGGACTGGAGATCCGCGATCAACGACTGAAGGTCCGCGATCCGGGCCGGAAGCGTCCCGAGGTCGTGCCGCTCGTTGAAGCTCAGCTTCCGCTTTGACGCCGCGGGCTTCGCGATGGCGGCGGCCTTGCGACCCGCCGGCCGCGTGTCCTTCGTCACCATGGCGGCGACGCCCGACCCGCGCTGCCGAACCATGTCGGTGTAGCCCCCGGCGTATTCGACCCAGCGCCCCTCCCCTTCGGCGACGAGGGTCGCGGTCACGACCCGGTCGAGAAAGTCGCGATCATGGCTCACCGCGAGGACGGTTCCGGGATAATCCGCGACCAGCTCCTGCAGCAGCTCGAGGGTTTCGAGATCGAGGTCGTTCGTCGGCTCGTCGAGGACGAGGAGGTTCGACGGCTGCGCCAGCGCCCGCGCGATCGTGAGCCGGTTGCGCTCGCCGCCGGAAAGGGCGCTGACGGGGGTGCGGGCCTGCTCGGGGGCAAACAGAAAATCCTTCATGTAGGCGACGACGTGCTTGCGCTGGCCGCCGACCTCGACCCACTCGCCGCCGCCTCCGGTCAGGGTTTCGGCGACGGTCGCGTCCGGCGTCAGCGATTCGCGGCGCTGGTCGAGGGCCGCCATGCGGAGATTGGCGCCGAGCCGGACCGAGCCGGCGTCGGGCGCGAGCGACCCGGTGAGGAGGTTCAGGAGCGTCGTCTTGCCGGCGCCGTTCGGGCCGACGATCCCGAGCCGGTCGCCGCGCAGGACCCGAAGCGAGAGGTCGCGCACGATCGCCTTGCCGTCGAATGACTTCGAGACCGCCTTCGCCTCGACGACGAGCTTGCCCGAGAGCTCGGCCTCCGAGAGCGTCATCGCGGCAAGGCCCGCGGCCCGGCGCTGCTCGCGAAATTCCGCCCGCATCGCATCGAGCGCCCGCACGCGGCGCTGGTTGCGCTTGCGGCGCGCGGTGACGCCGTAGCGCAGCCAGTCGGCTTCGGCGGCGAGCTTGCGGTCGAGCTTGTGCCGGTCGCGCTCCTCCTGCTCGAGGATGGCGTCGCGCCAGGGCTCGAAATCGGCAAAGCCGCGATCGACCCGGCGCGTGACCCCGCGGTCGAGCCAAACCGTTGCCTGCGATAGGTTTTCCAGGAAGCGCCGATCGTGGCTGACGAGCACGACGGCGGAGCGGAGGCCGCTCAGCTCGGCCTCGAGCCATTCGATCGCCGGCAGGTCGAGGTGATTGGTCGGCTCGTCAAGGAGCAGGATGTCCGGCTCCGGCGCGAGCACCCGCGCGAGCGCGGCGCGCCGGGCTTCGCCGCCGGAGAGAGTCGAGGGCGCCTCCTCGCCTGTCAACCCGAGCTCATCGAGGACGTAGCGCGCGCGATGCGGATCGTCGCCCGGTCCGAGCCCCGCCTCGACATAGGCGAGCGTCGTCGCATGGCCGGAGAGGTCCGGCTCCTGCGGCAGATAGCGGATCGTCGCGCCCGGCTGCACGAAGCGGCTGCCGCGGTCCGGCTCGACGAGGCCGGCCGCGATCTTCAGGAGCGTCGACTTGCCCGAGCCGTTGCGCCCGACGAGGCAGGTCCGCTCGCCGGGCCCGATGGCGAGCTCCGCCTCGCTCAGGAGCGGCGTTCCGCCGAATGTCAGGGCAATGTTCCGGAGGTGAAGAAGGGGCGGGGCGATGGCGAGAGACTCCGGCGCGGCCTTTAATCCGCCGCCCAATTCTCGACCGACAACCCGGGCACCCGCCGGAACTCGCGCTCGTTGTTGGTGACGAGCGTCAAGCCGGCGGTCAGCGCATGGGCCGCGATCCAGAGGTCGTTGTTGCCGATCGTCTCGCCTCTGCGTTCGAGCGTTGCGCGGATCGAGCCATAGGCCGCTCCGGCCGCGGGCGGGAGCGGCTGCACCGGGATGAAGGCCACCAACCCGTTGAGCGCCGCCAGCGCCCGATCGGGCATGGCTCCCTTCTCCACGCCGAAACAGAGTTCCCCGTAACTGACGACCGAGATCACGGCCTCGTTCGCCCCAAGCGCCTGAAAGCGGTCAAGGACGGGACCTGGGCGGCGTTGACGAATCCGGATGAAGACGTTGGTGTCGAGCATATAGCGCAACGCCATCACAGCCCCTTGCGCACCTGAGGCGGGCTGTCCTCGATGGTCTCCAGGTCCGTAAAGGCGTCGTCCGGCAGCTCGCACCAAGCCTTGATCGCTTCCATCAAGGTCCGCGGCTTCTCGCGCAGGACGACCTCGTCGCCACGGCGGAAGATCTCGACCTCCTCGCTCGCGAAGCGGAACTCTTTCGGCAAGCGGACCGCCTGGCTGTTCCCCGACTTGAACACTTTGGCCGTTGTCACTTTTCGCCTCCGTATATACGCGACGTAGATACGCTCGGCGCAGGAGTCAACACGCCATGCGAAGATTGCAGTTGAATGGCCTTCGCGGGCCGTTAACGTGCTGGCATACATCCGACCACTCCTGCGCTCCCGGTCATCATGGGCTTCGTCAATCCGAGCCGCTTCACCACCCGTCCCGAGATTGACGGCACCTTCGGCGTCGTCGCATCGACGCATTGGATCGCGACCGCCGTCGGGATGGGGATGCTCGAGCGTGGCGGCAACGCCTTCGACGCCGCCGTCGCGACCGCCTTCACGCTGCAGGTCGTCGAGCCGCATCTCAACGGGCCGGGCGGCGACGTGCCGCTCATCGTCCACGACGTGCGGCGCGGCCGGACCGAGGTGATCTGCGGCCAGGGGCCAGCCCCGGCAGGGGCGACGATCGCGCATTTCCGCGCGCTCGGCCTCGACCTCGTGCCCGGCACCGGCCTTCTCGCCGCCTGCATCCCGGGCACCTTCGATTCCTACATGATGCTGCTGCGCGACTACGGCACGATGCGCCTCGCCGACGTGCTGACGCCGGCGATCGCTTATGCGCGCAACGGCTATCCGCTGGTCGAGCGCGCCGTCGCCACCATCGGCACCGTCGAAGCGCTCTTCCGCGAGCACTGGAAGACCTCCGCCGCGGTCTATCTGCCGAACGGCAAGCTGCCGACGCCGGGCGAGCTGTTCACCAACACGACGCTCGCCGACACCTACGAGCGCATCCTGCGCGAGGCCGAGAGCGCCGGCGGCGACCGCGACAAGCAGATCGAGCGCGCCCGCAAGACATGGTCGGAGGGCTTCGTCGCCGAGGAGATCGACCGCTTCTGCCGCACGCAAGAGGTGATGGATACTTCGGGCAGCCCGCATCGCGGCGTACTCGCCGCCGACGACATGGCGGGCTGGGAAGCGACGGTCGAGGCGCCGATCGGCTATGATTACGGCCGCTACACGGTCCTGAAATGCGGTGCCTGGAACCAGGGGCTGACGACCCTGCAGCAGCTCGCGCTCCTCAAGGGCTTCGACCTCGACGGCCTCGATCCGGCGGGACCTGATTTCATCCACCTCCAGGTCGAGGCGGCGAAGCTCGCCTTTGCCGATCGCGATACCTTCTACGGCGACCCGAAATTCGTCGACGTCCCGGTCGAGACGCTGCTCTCCGACGCCTACAACGCCGAACGGCGCAAGCTCATCGGCAACCGCGCCTCGCTCGAGCTTCGCCCGGGCGCGATCGCCGGCTACGGCAAGGCGATCGACGCCCGCGCCGCCGAGGTACGGCGCGCCGCGGTCGGCGCCACCGGCGCCGGCGAGCCGACCGTCGGGCGCATCTGGACCCATGACGACGAGGATGATCCGTCGCTGGCGAGGGACGGCGCCGGAAAGCTTGCCGATCGCGAGAGCGACGTGCTCGCCGCCCGCTCCGGCGCCGTCCGCGGCGACACGGTGCATTTCGACATCATCGACCGCGATGGCAACATGATCTCGGGCACGCCCTCGGGCGGCTGGCTGCAATCCTCGCCGGTGATCCCGGCGCTCGGCTTCTGCCTCGGCACGCGGGCGCAGCAGTTCTGGCTCGACGAGGACCATCCGGCGGCGCTTCGCCCCGGCAAGCGGCCGCGCACGACCCTGTCGCCGACGATGGCGCTGCGCGACGGCGAGCCCTACCTCGCCTGGGGCTCGCCCGGCGGCGACCAGCAGGACCAGTGGATCACCCAGTTCTTCCTGCGCCATGTCCACGCCGGCATGAACCTGCAGGAGGCGATCGACGCGCCGGCCTGGCACACCGAGCACTTCCCGTCCTCGTTCTGGCCGCGCACCTCGCGGCCCGGCGTCGTCGTGGTCGAGGGCCGGGTGCCGAAGCCGACCGTCGACGAGCTGCGCCGGCGCGGCCACATCGTCGAGGTCGGCGAGGACTGGTCCGAGGGCCGCCTGACCGCGGCTTCGCGCGACGGCATCCGCCGCAAGGCCGCCGCCAATCCGCGCGGCATGCAAGGCTATGCGGCGGGGCGTTAGGCGGTGACCTGGTCGATCATCGCGCGGGACGCGGGCGGCGCGATCGGGATCGCGGTGTCGACGAAATTCTTCGCCGTCGGGGCGCGGGTGCCGGCGATCGAGGCCAGCGTCGGGGCGGTCGCGAGCCAGGCGCTGACGAACCCGCTTTATGGCCGGCGCGGCCTCGCGCTGCTGCGGCTCGGCGTGCCGGCCGCGGAGGTGGTGCGCCTCTTGATCGCGGCCGACGCCGGCCATCCGCACCGGCAGGTGCATGTGATGGACGGGAGCGGTGCCTTCGCGGCCCATACCGGCGCCGAATGCGTCGACTGGTGCGGCCACCTGACCCGCGACACGTTTTCCGTCGCCGGCAACATGCTCGCCGGGCCGCAGGTGATCGCCGAGACGGCGCGCGCCTACGAGGCCGGCGCCGCCCTGCCCTTCCCGCGCCGGCTGATCGCGGCGATGAAAGCCGGCGAGGACGCGGGCGGCGACAAGCGCGGCAAGCAGTCGGCCGCGCTCCTCATCTACTCGACCGAGGACTACTCCGATCTCGACCTGCGGGTCGACGACCATCCGGAGCCGCTCGAGGAGCTCGCGCGTCTTGAGAAGGTCAGCCGCGAGCGCTGGGTCCACTTCCGCAAGTTCCTGCCGAAACGCGGCGATCCGGTCGGCGAAACCGACCGCGACGTGATCAACGCCGGGGTTGAGAAGGCGCTCGCCGGCGAATCATGACTGCGCCCCTGCTCGAAGTCGAGGACCTGCGCGTCGTCTTCCCCGGCAGCGACCGGCGGCGCACGCTCGCGGTCGACGGCGTGTCGTTCTCGGTCGAGCGCGGCAAGACGCTCGGCATCGTCGGGGAATCGGGCTGCGGCAAGAGCGTGACCTCGCTCGCGATCATGGGCCTCCTGCCGAAGGGCGGCGCCGAGGTTTCGGGCCGGGTCAGCTTCGAAGGCCGCGATCTCCTGCGCGAGCCCGACCGGGTCATGCGCGACCTGCGCGGCAACCGGCTCGCCATGATCTTCCAGGAGCCGATGACGAGCCTGAACCCGTCCTACACGGTCGGCGATCAGATCGTCGAGGCGATCGTGCGCCACCGCAAGGTCTCGCGGAAGGAGGCCGAGGCGCACGGCGTCGAGATGCTGCGCCGGGTCCGCATCCCGACCCCGGAGGCGCGCTTCCACGACTACCCGCACCGGCTCTCCGGCGGCATGCGCCAGCGCGTCATGATCGCGATGGCGCTCGCCTGCGATCCCGACCTCCTCATCGCCGACGAGCCGACGACGGCGCTCGACGTCACGATCCAGGCGCAGATCCTCGAGCTGATGCGCAAGCTCCGCGAGGAAAGCGGCGCCGCGATCATCCTCATCACCCACGATCTCGGCGTCGTCGCCGAAGTGTGCGACGAAGTCGTCGTCATGTATGCCGGCCAGGTCGTCGAACGGGCGAGCGTCGACGACCTGTTCCGGTTTCCGGAGCATCCCTACACGGTCGGGCTCCTCGGCGCCTTGCCGCGGCTCGAGCGGCGCCGCCCGCGCCTTGCGGCGATCGAGGGCACGGTGCCGAACATGACCGCGCCGCCGCAGGGCTGCCGGTTCCAGGCGCGCTGTCCGTTCCGCATCCCGAAATGCGCCGAGATGCCGCCGCTCGAAGCGGTCGCCGGCGGCCACCTCTCGCGCTGCTGGCGCGCGCCGCTGGAGAGGTTGGTGGCGTGACGATGGAGCGCTCCACGCTTGCCGGCTCGCTCCTTCCCTCCCCCTTGCGGGGAGGGCCGACTCGGCCGAAGGCCGAGCGGGGTGGGGGTCGCGGGCATGGAGCGCGGGGCCAGCCGCGACACGCCCGCTGCATCAGCAGCCGGGCAAACTCCACACATTGCGCTCCGGCCCTGCGACCCCCACCCCTGCCCCTCCCCGCAAGGGGGAGGGGATTACGCCGGCCCGGGACCGGCCGATGACCCAATACGTCCTCGCCATCGACGAGCTCGTGAAGCGGTTCGTCGCGAAGCGCTCGGCGTTCGGGCGGCCGCTTTCGACCGTGAAGGCGGTCGACGGCGTGTCCTTCGTGCTCCGCCCCGGCGAGACGCTGGCGCTCGTCGGCGAGTCCGGCTGCGGCAAGTCGACGGTCGGGCGGCTTGTGATGCGGCTGATCGAGCCGACCGCCGGCCGCATCGTCCTCGACGGCGACGATGTCACCGCCTTGAGCGAGACCGCCTTCCGCCCCTTGCGCCGCAAGGTGCAGCTGATCTTCCAGGACCCGTTCGCGTCGCTCAACCCGCGCATGACCGTCGGCCAGATTCTCGCCGAGCCGCTGATGCTGCACGACATAGTGCCGGCAGCCGAGCGCAAGCAGCGCGTCGCCGAGCTCCTCGAGATGGTCGGGCTCGAGCCGTTCTATGCCGGGCGCTACCCGCACGAGTTCTCGGGCGGGCAACGCCAGCGCATCGTCATCGCCCGGGCGCTTGCGGTCGAGCCGAAGATCGTCATCTGCGACGAGCCGGTGTCGGCGCTCGACGTCTCGATCCGGGCGCAAATCCTGAACCTCCTGAAGGAGCTGCAGGCGCGGCTCGGCCTCGCCTACATCTTCATCTCGCACGATCTCTCGGTCGTGAAGCACATCGCCGACCGGATCGCGGTGATGTACCTTGGCCGCATCGTCGAGACCGGGCCGGCGGACGACATCTTCGACGATCCGCGCCACCCCTACACCCGCGCCCTGCTCTCGGCGATCCCGGTCGCCTCGCCGCATGCCCGCCGCGAGCGCCGCCTCCTCGAAGGCGACGTGCCGAGCCCGATCGACCCACCGCCGGGCTGCCACCTCCATCCCCGCTGCCCCTATGCGGGCGAGCTCAGCCGCCTCGAGCGTCCGCCGCTCGACGACGACGGCAAGGGCCACGCCACGGCCTGTCATTTCTGGCCGACGATCCCGAAGGAAACCGATATTGTGCCGGTCGACGCCGTCGTCGATCCGCGGCTCGAGCGCCTGTTCGCCGCCTTTGCGGGCGCCGGCACGTGAGTTGCGGGGCTTCCGGGATGACGCAGTTGGCAAACAAGACAGGGAGAGGGACATGAGACGACGCTTCACCACCGCGCTCCTCGCGACCGCGGCGCTCGCGGCATCCGTCGGGCTCGCGAGCGCCCAGACGGCGCTCCGCATCGGACTTGCCGAGGATCCCGACGTGCTCGACCCGACGCTCGCCCGCACCTATGTCGGCCGCATCGTCTTCTCGGCCTTGTGCGACAAGCTCTTCGACATCGACGAGAAGCTCAACGTCGTGCCGCAGCTCGCGCTGTCCCATGATACGTCCGATGACGGCAAGGCGGTGACGATCAAGCTGCGCCCGAACGTCAAGTTCCACGACGGCGAGCCGCTCGATGCCGAGGCGGCGAAGTTCTCCTTCGAGCGCCATCTGACGATGCAGGGCTCGTTCCGGCGGCCCGAGATCACGGCGATCGAGAAGGTCGAGGTCGTCGACCCGCTGACCATCCGCCTGCACCTCAAGAGCCCGTTCTCGCCGCTCATCGCGCAGCTCACCGACCGCGCCGGCATGATGGTCTCGCCGAAGGCCGCAAAGGAGGCCGGCGACAAGTTCGGCCAGAAGCCGGTCTGCGCCGGCCCGTACAAATTCGTCGAGCGCGTGCAGCAGGACCGCATCGTCCTCGAGAAGTTTGCCGACTACTGGGACAAGGCCAACGTCCACATCGACCGCATCACCTATGTGCCGATCAACGACTCGACGGTGCGGCTCGCGAATCTCAAATCGGGCCAGCTCGACCTCATCGAGCGGCCGCTCGCGACCGACCTCAAGGACATGCGCGCCGACCAGCGCCTGAAGGTGGCGACGATCACCGAGCTGGGGTACCAGGGCATCACCATCAACGTCGGCAAGGGCGAGGCGGCGAAGAACCCGCTCGGCCAGGACCCGCGGGTGCGCCGCGCCTTCGAGCTCGCCATCGACCGCGACGCCCTGAACCAGGTCGTCTACAACGGCGAGTACACGGTCGGGAACCAATGGGTCAGCCCCAAGAACCCCTGGTACCAGGAGAAATACCCGGTGCCGAAGCGCGACGTCGCGCAGGCCAAGAAGCTGATCCAGGAGGCGGGCGCCAAGACCCCGATCGCGATCGACTTCATGGTCCCGAACAACCCCGAGACGCGTCAGATGGCCGAAGTTCTCCAGTCGATGACGGCCGAGGCCGGCTTCGACCTCAAGCTCCGTATCACCGAGTTCGCGACCTCGCTCAACGAGGCCGAGGCCGGCCGCTTCCAGGCCTATGCGCTGAACTGGTCGGGCCGCCCCGATCCCGACGGCAACCTCTACATCTTCCACAAGACCGGCGCGCCGCAGAACTACGGCGGCTATTCGAACCCGCAGGTCGACGCCGCGCTCGACGAGGCGCGGGTCAAGAACGCCGTCGCCGAGCGCAAGGCGATCTACGAGAAGGTAGCCGGCACGCTTCTGAGCCAGGGCTCGGTGGTCTATCTCTACCACCGGCTGTGGATCATCGCCCACACGGCAAAGCTCGACGGCTTCAAGCTCCTGCCCGACGGCCTCGTGCGGGTCGTGGGCTTGAGGCTGAAATAGCGCCGGACGGAGGGCGCATCATCATGATGGCGAACCCTGCCGCCGAAGGGAGGGACTCGGCTATGATGGCGGCCGGACGCCGCACTCTCATCATGACGCCCTCACCTCCCCCTCGATGGGGGAGGTCGGGCCGGCGAAGCCGACCGGGTGAGGGTGGCACCTCCCAAGCCGGGAATCGAGGCGATGGTCGAAAACCTCCTGAAGGACAGGGCGCGCCAGATGCGGCGCGAGCCGACGGAAGCCGAGCTTCTGAAACAACGAGGTGTTTGAGAACCCGGTTGGCGTCCTGCACGCGGTGGCGGCGAGGCTCGGGCTCGAATGGCTGGCGTAGTATCAACCGGCATGGGTGTTTCCCCCCTCACCCGGTCGGCTTCGCCGACTCGACCTCTCCCGCAAGGGGAGAGGTGGATGACTGACATGGGTGTTTCCCCCCTCACCCGGTCGGCTTCGCCGACGCGATCTTCCCCGCAAGGGGAGAGGTGAGCGATGCTCACCCTCATCGGCCGCCGGCTCGTGCAGCTTCTGCCGACGCTGTTCTTCGTGTCGGTGATCATCTTCTCGCTGCAGCAGCTCCTGCCCGGCGATCCGGCGCTGGTCATGGCGGGCGAGGAGCGCGACCCGGCGGTGATCGAGCAGATCCGGCGCCAGTACCGCCTCGATCAGCCGATCCCGATCCAGTATCTGTACTGGGTCAAGGGCGTGTTCACCGGCGACCTCGGCGAGTCGATGCGGCTGAAGGAGCCGGTGATGAAGCTGATCCTGCAGAAGCTGCCGGTGACGCTCCAGCTCGCCATCATGGCGATGACGATCGCGCTCCTGATCGGCGTCACCGCCGGCATTGTCTCGGCCGTCAAGCGCGACACCTGGGTCGACTACGCCGTCAACGTGCTGTCGCTGTGGGGCATCTCGACGCCGAACTTCTGGCTCGGCATCATGCTGATCTTCCTCTTCGCGGTGACGCTCGGCTGGCTGCCGGCATCGGGCTATGTCAGCCCGTGGGAGGACTGGCGCCAGAGC
>JAJKJG010000336.1 GCA_021154065.1 Methylobacterium sp. | reverse complement strand
CGCCCGGGTCGGCTTCCCCGATCCGAAGCGCGCCCTCGTCACCTACCCGTTCGAGCTGTCGGGGGGCTTACGCCAGCGCGCCATGATCGCCATGGCGCTGATCACGAAACCCGCCCTCCTGATCGCAGACGAGCCGACGACGGCGCTCGACGTGACGACGCAGGCGCAGATCCTCCACCTCATGCGGGAGTTGCAGGCCGACACGCAGATGTCGCTCCTCCTCATCACGCACGATCTCGGCGTGGTGGCCAACATGGCCGACGAGGTGGTGGTCATGTACCGCGGCCGCGTCATGGAGGCGGGCGCGCGCGATGACATTTTTCTGAACCCGCAGCACCCCTACCTCAAGGCGCTCCTGCGCGCCGTGCCCCGCTTCGACATGAAGCCCGGCGAGCGCCTCACCCCGATCCGGGAAATCAAGAGCGCCATCACGGTCGCCCGCCCCGCCGCCGGGCCGGCGCTCCTTAAGCCGGACGGGCCGATCCTGACCGTCGAGGACGTGAGCAAGGCGTTCGTCCTGCGCGCAGGCTGGTTCAGCGGGCGCACGCGCACGATCCGCGCCGTGAAGAACGTCAGTCTCGCCCTCCCGCGCGGCACGACGCTCGGGCTTGTCGGCGAGTCCGGCTGCGGCAAGACGACGGTGTCGAAGATCGTCATGCGTGCGCTCACCCCGAACACGGGGCGCGTGCTGTTCGACGACGGCACGGGCCCGCGGGACGTGTTCGCGCTCGAAGGCGACGCGCTCAAGGCCTATCGCCGGGCCGTCCAGTTCATCTTCCAGGACCCGTTCTCGTCGCTCAACCCGCGCATGACGGTGTACGAGATCCGCAGCGCGCCCGTGCGCATCCACGACATCGGCACGTCCGACACGCGCTACGCGCGCGCGAAGCAACTGCTTGACATGGTGGGCCTCGACCAGGGGTCGCTGCGCCGCTATCCGCACTCGTTCTCGGGCGGCCAGCGCCAGCGCCTCGGCATCGCGCGGGCCCTGGCGCTCGAACCGCAGGTCCTGCTCTGCGACGAGCCGGTCTCGGCGCTCGACGTGTCGGTGCAGGCGCAGGTCCTCAACCTCTTGAAGGATCTCCAGGCGGCGCTCGGCCTGTCCTACATCTTCGTGTCGCACAACCTCGCGGTGGTGGACTACGTGGCCGACGTGATCGCCGTGATGTGCCGCGGCTACATCGTCGAGGAAGCCCCGAAGGCCGCCCTGTTCCGCAACCCGGTCCACCCCTACACGCAAGCCCTGCTCGCCGCGGTTCCGGACCCCGACATCAACCGGCCGCTCGACTTCGCCAAGCTCATGGACGAGCGCTTTTCCAAGCCGGAGGACTGGCCGGAACCGTTCCGCCTCTCCGGCGACGATGCGGGCGTCATGACCGCGATCGAGCTAGGCCATCGGGTCCGCCTGACGGCGGCGCTGGCCAGGGAGGCGGCGTGATGGCTCGCACCCTTTTGACGCGCGCCGCCCTTCTCCCCCCCCCCTTGCGGGGAGGGTGGCCGGAGCGAAGCGGAGGTCTTGGCTGCTTGCGCAGCAGGCCTAGGGTGGGGGTCGCAAAGCCGGAGCGCGGCCCGAACCGCCGTGTTGGGACGCGGACACCGGCCGAACACGTCCGTCCGCCCAAGCGCTCTACGCCGACGCCCCCCACCCGGCCCCCGGATCACAGTCCGGGGGTCTCGCCCTCCCCGCAAAAGCGAGGGCGATGCGCCCTCGCGGCTCTGGCGCTGCTCTGCCTCGGCGTGGCGCCCGCGTGGGCGCAGCCCGCCCCCGTCGAAACGCCGTTCTTCGCCGACAAGGTCGCGACCGGCGAACTGCCGCCGGTCGCGGAGCGCCTGCCCCGAACGCCGATCGTCGCCGATCTCGCCGCCCGCGGCCGCAGCGTCGGCAAGCCGGGCGGCGCCATCGTCAGCCTCGTCGGGCGCGCGCGCGACATCCGCTACCTCTCGGCCAGCGCCTACGCGCGGCTCGTGGGCTACACCGAAAAGCTGGAGCTGAAGCCCGACATCCTGGAGCGCGTCGACAACGAGGACGACCGGGTCTTCACCTTCCATCTGCGTGCGGGCCACCGCTGGTCCGACGGGCGGCCGCTCACGGCGGAGGACTTCCGCTATTATTGGCAGGACATCGCCAACAACAAGGACCTGATGCCGACCGGGCCGCCGGACTTCATGCTGGTGGACGGCGCCCCGCCGCAGTTCCAGGTTCTGGACGCGCAAACCGTCCGCTACGCCTGGGACAAGCCCAACCCGCGCTTCCTGCCGGCGCTGGCGCAGCCGCGCGACCCCTTCATCTACCGGCCGGCCCACTATCTGAAGCAGTTCCATGGCAAATACGCCGACAAGGCCGCGATCGAGGAGGCGGCGAAGCGGCAGAAGCTCAAGTCCTGGGCCGCGCTCCACAACCGCGTCGACGACATGTTCGAGAACTCGAACCCGGAGCTTCCGACGTTGCAGGGATGGCGGGTGACGACCCTCAGCCCTGCCGCGCGCTTCGTCTTCGAGCGCAACCCCTACTATCACCGGATCGACCCGGCCGGGCAGCAGTTGCCTTACGTGGACCAGATCATCCTGGACGTGGCCTCGGGCGGGCTGATGGCCGCCAAGGCCAACGCCGGCGAAGCCGATCTTCTGTTCCGCGGCCTCACCATGGGCGACATCCCGATCCTGAAAGAGGGCGCGAAGGCCAAGGATTACAGGGTGCTGCTGTGGCCGAACGCGCGCGGGTCCGAGATCGCGCTCTACCCGAACCTCACCGTCGTCGATCCGGTGTGGCGCGCGCTCAACCGCGACGTCCGGTTCCGCCGCGCGCTCTCGCTCGGCATTGACCGCCGGACGCTCAACAACGCCCTCCTGTTCGGCCTCGGCGTCGAGGGCAACAACACCATCATGGCCGAGAGCCCGCTGTTCGAACCGGAGATGCGCGCCCGGTACGCGGCCTACGACCCGAAGGAGGCCGCCCGCCTCCTCGACGCGGTCGGCCTGACGAAGCGCAACGGCGCCGGCATCCGGCTCCTGCCCGACGGGCGCGAGTTGGAGATCATCGTCGAGACCGACGGGGAAACGAACCTGATCCTCGACGGGCTGACGCTCATCGCCGAGTTCTGGCGCGAGATCGGGGTCAAGCTGTTCATCAAGCCGCAGGAGCGCACGATCCTGCGCAAGCGCGCCTACGCGGGCCTCACCGTCATGGTGGCGGCGCAAGGCATGGACAACGCCGTCCCGACGCTCGAAATGCCGCCGACCGAACTCGCGCCCCTGCGGCAGGACAATTACGCCTGGTCGAAGTGGGGCCAGTACGTCGAGACGGGGGGACGGATGGGCGAAGCGCCCGCGCTGCCGGAGGCGCAGCGCCTGATCGCCCTTTACGAAACCTGGATGGGAACCAGCGACGACGAGGCCCAGGCGCACGTCTGGCGCGAGATGCTGATGAACCACGCCGAGAACCAGTGGAGCATCGGAACCGTCGCGGGCGCCTTGCAGCCGATCATCGCGCGGTCGGGCCTCATCAACGTGCCGGACCGGGCGATCTACAGCTGGGAGCCGACCTCGCTCCTCGGGATCTACCGGATCGACGAGTTTTACTGGGACCGCCCGGTGGCCCTGGAGGCGAGGGACCTGCCCGCTCCGGGAAGCGGATTCGCATCCCCCGGCACCGTGATGCCGGACCTCCTTCCGGGCGTCAGCGAGGAGTCGGCCGAGCGCGCGCCAGATAGGTTGGAGCCGCGATGATCGCGTACCTGCTGCGCCGCCTGCTGACGATGGCCGTGACGCTGCTCATCATCTCGGCGCTCGTCTTCTTCATCATCAAGCTGCCGCCGGGCGACTTCCTGACCAACCAGATCCTGGAGCTGAGGGCCCAAGGCGAGGCCGCGTCGGTGGCGAAAGCCGAGTTCCTGATGAAGCAGTACGGCCTCGACCGGCCGGTGTGGGAGCAATACCTCGCCTGGCTCGGGGTCTGGCCCAACCCGGACGACGTGTTCTCGGGCCTTCTCCAGGGCAACTGGGGCTGGTCGTTCGAGTTCGACCGCCCGGTGGCGGACGTGGTCGGCGACGCGCTGTGGCTGACGCTCCTCGTCAACGTCGCGGTCGTGATCTTCGTCCATGTCGTCTCGATCCCGATCGCCATCTACTCCGCGACCCGCCAGTATTCGATCGGCGACTACGTCGCGACCTTCATCGGCTACATCGGCCTCGCCACCCCGAGCTTTCTTCTCGCGCTGATCCTCCTCTATTACGCGAACCGCTGGTTCGGAGTGTCGATCGGCGGCCTCTACGATCCGCAATACGCCGGCCAGCCGTGGACGTGGGACAAGGTTCGGTCCCTCCTGTCCCACCTGGTCGTCCCGACCCTGGTCATCGGGCTCGGCGGCACGGCGGCGATGATCCGGCGCATGCGCGCCAACCTGCTCGACGAACTCGGCAAGCAGTACTACGTCACCGCGAAGGCCAAGGGCCTGCCGCCCACGAAGGCGCTGTTGAAGTATCCGTTCCGGATGTCGCTGAACCCCTTCATCGCCGATATCGGCAACCTCCTGCCGCATGTGATCTCCGGCTCGGTGCTGGTGTCGCTCGTGCTGAGCCTGCCGACCGTCGGCCCGCTCCTGCTCGGGGCGCTGAAAAGCCAGGACCAGTACCTCGCCGGCTTCATCCTGATGTTCGTGGCCTTGCTGACCGTGATCGGCATGCTGATCTCGGACCTGCTGCTGGCGTGGCTCGACCCGCGCATCCGGCTGGGGGGGCGGTGATGGGAGCGCCTCACCGTCATTCCGGGGCCGGGCCCAGCGAGGAGCCCGGAATCCACGAACACCTCGTTCCTAGGGCCAAGTGGAACCGCGCCGCTTGGATAAGTGAAGTGGAGTTCATGGGTTCCGGGCTCGGCAGCCTTTCAGGCCGCCCCGGAATGACGGCGGGGCGGTCGCCATGAACGTCGAAGCCGCTCCGCGCCCGCGCCATTACGTCGATACGGCTTCCTTCGAGCCGGGCCGGAGCGAGCCGGTCGGAGTGGACTCGGAGCAGTTCTACCGCGCCTCGTCCTGGCGCCTGATGTGGTGGAAGTTCAAACGCCACAAGGTGGCCCTGGCGGCGGCCATCATCCTTCTCGTCCATTATGCGATCGTGCCGTTCGTCGAGGTGATCGCGCCCTACAATCAGGTGGTGCGCCACGGCGACTTTCTTTACGCGCCGCCGCAGCGCATCCATTTCCTCCATGAGGGCCGCTTCGTCGGACCCTTCGTCTACCCGTACAAGTTCACGTTCAACCTGGACACGTTCCGGCGCGACTATGTGGTCGACCGCTCGACGCCGCAGCCGATCCGCTTCCTGTGTCGCGGCGAGGAGTATGCGTTCTGGGGCGTGTGGAAGGCGGACGTTCATCTCGCCTGTCCCCCGAAGGACGGCACGATGTTCCTGCTCGGCACGGACCGGCTGGGGCGCGACTTCTTTTCCCGCATCACCTACGGGGCGCGCATCTCGCTCACCGTCGGCCTCGTCGGCATCGCCGTGTCGTTCGCGCTCGGCCTGTTTTTCGGCGGTCTCGCCGGCTACATCGGCGGCTGGGTCGATTACGCCGTCCAGCGGCTGATCGAAATCCTGCGCTCGCTGCCCGAATTGCCGCTCTGGCTCGCGCTCTCGGCGGCGCTGCCGCCGAACTGGAGCCCGCTGCTGGTCTTCTTCGGCATCACCGTCATCCTCGGCCTGCTCGATTGGCCGGGGCTCGCCCGCGCGGTGCGCTCGAAGCTCCTGGCGCTGCGCGAGGAGGATTTCGTGCGGGCGGCGGAGCTGATGGGGGCCTCGAAGCGGCGCATCATCGTGCGCCACCTCATTCCCAACTTCATGAGCCACCTGATCGCCTCGGCGACGCTCTCGGTGCCCTCGATGATCCTCGGCGAAACCGCCCTGTCCTTCCTCGGGCTCGGATTGCGCCCGCCGATCACGAGCTGGGGCGTTCTCCTCAACGAAGCGCAAAACCTCGCCGCCGTGCAGCTTCACCCGTGGCTCTTGTTCCCGATCACGCCCGTGATCCTCGTCGTCCTCGCCTTCAACTTCATGGGCGACGGCCTGCGCGATGCGGCGGACCCGTATCACTGACCCTGAGCGTTGTTACGGGGATCAACCGACTCTTCCCGAGGGCCGAATGGACGTCGTCATCTATCACAACCCCGCCTGCGGCACGTCGCGCAACACGCTGGGCCTGATCCGCAACGCCGGCATCGAGCCGCACGTGATCGAGTACCTCAAGACGCCGCCGAGCCGCGCCATGCTCAAAAACCTGATCGCCCGCATGG
>JAJKJG010000335.1 GCA_021154065.1 Methylobacterium sp. | reverse complement strand
TGTCCGTCCGGCCGCGGCGCCCACGGCCCCACCCGTGCCGCCTCCGGCTACCGCGATGCCCCGGGCCACGCCCCCGCAACCTCCCGCGCCGGCTCCCGCAGCCGAGCCGCCGAAGCGGGTCGTCGACGATCCGTTCTCGGTCGAGGAGATCGAGGCCGAATTCGCGCGCCTCCTCGGCCGGCCCTTCGACCAGAACGACAAGGGGGATAAGGCCTAGAGCGCGGCTTGCGCCGACCCTAACCCCGCCGCACCGTACCGGGCTGATCATGCCCGGCCCGAATCAACCTTGGACGAGCGCCATCAGGGCGCCTGAAACGACAGGGCCGGCGCGCCTCATCGCCGCCGCGGGCGCGGTTGCGCTCCTCGCGGTGGCGTCGGCATCAACGGCCGAAGCCCAGACCCTAACGCTCGATCTCGGCCAGGGCGGCGGCGTCACCGAGCGGGCGCTCCAGCTCGTCGCGCTCGTCACCGTGCTGGCGCTCGCGCCCTCCGTCCTCGTGATGGTGACCTCGTTCACGCGCATCGTCGTGGTGCTGTCGCTCTTGCGCTCGGCCATCGGCACCCAGACGGCGCCGCCGAACGCCGTCATCGTCAGCCTGGCGCTGTTCCTGTCCGCCTTCGTCATGGCGCCGACCTTCACGGCCGCCTACCGCGACGGCATCGAGCCCCTCGTCGCCGGGCGGATCCAGCCGGCCGAGGCGTTCGAGCGCGCCTCGGGGCCGTTTCGCGTCTTCATGATGCGTCATGTGCGCGAGAAGGACCTCGGGCTGTTCGTCAGCCTGTCGCCGGGCCCGCGGCCGGAAGGGCCTGAGCAGGTCGGGCTGCAGGCGCTCGTGCCGGCCTTCATGATCTCGGAGCTCAGGCGCGCCTTCGAGATCGGATTCCTGCTTTTCGTGCCGTTCCTGATCATCGATCTCGTCGTCGCCTCGATCCTGATGTCGGTCGGCATGATGATGTTGCTGCCGGTGACGGTAGCGCTGCCGTTCAAGCTCATCTTCTTCGTGCTCGTCGACGGCTGGAGCCTCGTCGCGGGCTCGCTCGTGCAGAGCTACGGCAGCTGAGGGTCAGCCTTTTGCCGGAGCCTGCATCGGCGCCTGCGCCTGCGGCTTCGCCGAAGGCTCGGCCGGCGCGGGGGCGCGGCGGCGTTCGGCGACCGCGGCTTCCGGGTAGCGCTTGCGGTATTCGGCGAGAAACTCGGCGAGCGTGTCGGCGCTCGTCACCCCGCGGGCGATCTCACGGAATGCCGCGGCCGAAGCGACCTTCGGCTGGGTCAGGAAGGCGAAAGCGCGGGCGTCGCGGCTGTCCGCCATCTTGGCGGCGTAGCGGGTGCGCAGCCGTTCGAGCGCCAGCGCCTCGTCGGCGAGCGAATAGGCGATCGCGGCGCGCAGCACATCGCGGCGCTCGCGGTCGCCGAGCGCCTCCGAATCCTGCCAGCGCGTGCCGACGAGCCGCTCATGCTCCTCGCCGGCGTCGCGCCAGCGCCGGCCGGTCCACAGGATGTCGGCGCGCAAGCGCTCGATCTCGGGGCCGCTCTCGCCGGCAATGACGTCGAGGGCAAGGTCGGTGCGCGACAGGTCGGAGAGCGCGCGCGCCTCGAGCAGGATGCGGGCCCGCTTGATCGCGGCCGGAAGCTCCGGCAGCCGCGTCGCCTGGATCGTCTGCAACGCCGCCTGCGGCTTGCCGTCCATCAGCCGGACCGTCGCGAGCCGCGCCGCGACGGTCGCCCGGGCAGCGCCAGACAGGCGGTGCTCGACCTGGTGCCAGAGCAGATCGCCGGCCTGATCGAGAAGGTCGAGCTCGACCAGACGGTCGGACAGCCGGCGCACGATCTCGTCGCCGCGGCGGCCGATCGGGGTGAAGTCCTTGAAATCGAAATAGAGCGCGAGCGCATCGACGCGGGAGAGGGACTCGCCCTTTCCCGAGAGGAACAGGTCCTCGAAGAGCCGCCCCGTATCTTCGTGCAGCGCGCGCGTGAGGTCGTGGTCCGGGAAGATCCGCGAGGCGCGGCGGGCCGCCGTGAAGGCGTCGCGCCAGCGGCCTGCTCCGGCATAGAGCCTTCCGAGCTGGCCGAGCGCCCCGGCCTCGATCTCGTCGCCGCGCCAGGAGACGGCCAGCGTCTCGAGCCGCGCGATCCCCTCTTCGGGCTGCATCGCGCCCTCGGCGAGCGCGAGCGTCACCCAGCGCAACGTGGCTTCGGCTGCGACCGGGCGCTCCGCCGTCTCAGCGAGCCTGCGGTAGAGATCGAGGGCGACGTCGCGCCGCCCCTCGGCCTCGGCGACGCGGCCCTTGAGGAGCGCGATCTCGTCCCATTGGGCCGGCTCCGGTCCGAGCCGACCGGCAGCGATCGTCTCCGACCGCGCGAGATCGATATCCTTCGTCTCGATTGCGGCCCGCGCCATCGCGATGCGCAGAGCCACCTGGATATCGTCCGGATAGGCCTCGATCGAGGCCTTCGCGCGCCGGAAGGTTGCGAGCGCCGCCGCCCATCGCTTCGCGCGTGCGTCGAGCACCGCACGCCAGAGCACCGCCTCCGGATCTTCCGCGACGAGGTCTGTCGCAAGCACGCGCCGGGCTTCGGCCGCGCGGTTCGCGCGCGCGAGCGCAATCGCCTGGAGGAGCAGGAACTGCCGTTGCCGCGTAAGCGTCGGATCGTCCAAAGCCGCGGTCGAAAGGACGCCGACCGCCTCGGGATCGAGGCGGTTCGCCATCAGGAACCGGGCAAGCTCGATGCGCGCGGCGCTGCGCCCGGAGCGCGGCGCTTCGATCACGGCGGCGCTCAGCTCCCGCTGACGCGCCAGGACCGAGCCGAGCCGATCCCGGCTCCAGCGCTCCCGGTCGAGGACAGGGTCGGCATCGGGCATGCCCGAGGCTGCGTCGTCCATCGTGATGGCGAGCCCCATCTCGCGCGAAATCGTCACCCCGTCCCAGCCGGACCGCACCGCCAAATCCTCGGCGCCAGCCACGACCGCGACCCCGTGCGCGCTCGGGAGGAGGCCGAACTCGACGAAACGCTGCGGCTTTACGATGCCGCGGGCCGGCCCGTAAGCGGTCGCGACCGCGATCCGCTCGCCGCCGGCAGCGTGCTCGAGCCAAAGCACGCCGGCCGCGTCGCCGAGCCCGAGGTGCAGGAGCGTGCGGCCGAGGTCGTCCGTGTTGCGGTGCATCGTGAGGGGTTCGCTCGGCGTCAGGCCCGTCCCGCCGATCGAGAGCACCCAGGTATCGCCCTTCTGGGCGAGCCGCGTCAGAGCCGGGCCGGTGAGCGCAAAGCGAAGGACCGTGAAGGCGCCCTGCCGGGTGACCCCGCTGAACGCAGCGAACGGCGCCGCGGCCGGCGGCAGAGGATCGAATTCGAGCGTCTCTTGCGTCTGGAACACGACCGTCGTGACGCCGCCGCGCTCGAACGCCGCCGCCGCGGTCCTGACATGGAAAGGGAACTCGATGGCGAGTCCGTCGCTCGTGACTTTGGTGCTCGCCGAGACCATGCCCGCGACATCCGGGCGCCGCGGGGGCGACGCATCGGCATTTCGGTTGGTCGCTTCCGGCTCGGCCCGGGGCGGCGCGGCCGGCGCCTCGGCCGGCCTCTCGGCAAGCGGCTGAGCCGCCGGTTCGAACCCGGCTTCCGGCGGAGCGATCGCGGGCTTCGGTCTCGCGATATCGACAACGAAGGCATCGTCCTCGCGAAAGCCGCGCGCCTCAAAGCCATCCTCCAGCACCAGGATGAGGCGAGCGGACGAGCCCGAAACCACGGATTCGATGCTGCGGATCGCGGCTCCGATCTGCGTCTTGGCACCGCCGAGCTTGAGGGTAGCCGGGGCGTCGATGCGCACTTCCGCGGCCTGCCCATCGACCTTGAGCGCGACCGGCACGCCGCCGACCGGCTCGAGCACGAGCCGCGTCAGGGTGGGCAGCGTCGCGACGCGCAGTGACACATCGCGCGGGCGCTGCTCACGACGGCGGAGTGCTTCCTCGCCGGCGCGCGCTTCGGCCTCACGCGCCCGTCGGGCGAGCGCGTCGACGACCTCGGGCGGAAGCGCCGGCAGCAGCCCGGACCAGTTCGTCGGCAGGAGATCGACGAACACCTTCTCGGCGGCTTCGAGAACGTTCGGCCGCCAGCCCTGCGTCAGCGCGACCCTCAATCCCCGCCCGTCGGGATCGTGCCGGACCTGGGTGACGTAGCTCGGCAGCTCACGGGCGAGCCGCTCGCCCTGGATCTTCGCCGCCTCGGGAAAGGCCAGCACCAGCACGCCGTTGACGGCGCTGACCTGGACCTTCGTCTCGCGGTCGAACTCGAGCACGATGCGCCCGAAGCGGCTCATCTCGATACCGCGCACCGTCGCCGAGCGGGCGGCCGCCGTACCGGCGCCGAGCAGCGAGGAGGCGAGCGCGACGGCGAGCATCGCGGCGGCGCGGCGAGCGAACGCCGGCGCCTTCCCTCGACCGAGCCTGCCGAACCGAGACCCGCAAAGGTGCCGAGAGCACGCGCGCGCACCCGCGGCGGAAACCGCGGGCCGAAGCCGCGACTGTAGGTCTGCGCCGCTAATGCCGGATTGACGTTAAGGATATGAATCGATCGAGGGCTGTCGCAAAATGTGACAGCGGACCGACGGCTCGAGGACGGGCTTCCGAGCAGGCCGTCGCCGAATTCGAACCTTCGCCGGTGAGTGCCGTTGAAGAGAGATCGCCACGCGGGAGGACGGCAATGGGACTGTTGGATTCGATACTCGGCAACATGATGGGCTCCGGCCCGGGCGGCGCGGCGTCGCAACGGCGGGGCGGCTCGACCTCGCCGATCGTCAAGGCGCTGATGATGCTCCTCGCGGCGAAAGCGTTCCAGCATTACACGTCGAATCGCCAAGGGGCGCCGGCGCCGTCGGGCGACGGCGGTGGCCGGACCGGAGGCGGCGAGCCGATGGGCGGTGGCGGCCGTGGAAGCGGCCCCTTCGGTGATCTCTCAGGCTCGCTCGACCCCCGCGGTGGCGGAATGGGTCAGGGCGGCGGGCCGAACGCCGGCGGCGGTCTCGGCGGCATGCTGCCGGGCGGCTTGGGCGGGCTTCTCGGCGGCCTTGTCGGCGGCGGCGGGCTCGGCGCGATCGTCGACCAGTTCCGCCAGAACGGCTACGGCAATCAGGTCGATTCCTGGGTCGGGCGCGGCCAGAACCAGCGGATCGCGCCGAACGAGCTCGAACAGGCGCTCGGCCCGGACACCATCCAGGACCTCGAGCAGGAGACCGGGATGCCGCGGGACCAGATGCTTTCCGACCTCGCCGACGAGCTGCCGGATGCCGTTGACCAATTTACTCCCGACGGCCGTCTGCCGAACGAGGACGAAGTCGCTTCGCGCTGGGTCTAGGCCGGCGGCAGGGGCTAGAGTGGGATGATTTTTCTTCGAGTCATCATCCCGCTCTATCTGTTTGTTCGAGCATGATCTTTTCCGAAAACCGGTTCCCACTTTTCGGGATCATGCTCTATCGCCGCGGCCTTGCCGGCGAGGGTTCGATCGCGGGCAGTTCGGTCGCTGGCAGCGCCGCGGCCGGGCTCGGTCCTGGCAGCGCCGCGGCGCGGGCGCGAGTCGCCAGCGCAACCGTGAGCTTCTCCGCCGCTTCCGGCGACATGACGGCCAGCACCTCGGCCATCTTTCGCGGATTCATCTGCATCACGACCGGCACCAGCACATCGTTCGGGAGCCGGTCGAACACGCGCGCGGCGTCCTTCGGCTTCATCGCCTCGTACATGGTCACGAGATTGCGGATCGCGGCAGCCTCGGTGTCGCCGCGTTTGCCCTGCGCCTCGCTCGCTTTGTCCTCGGCGCCTTTCAGCTCGTTGAGGCGCGCTTCGATACGGCGCTCCGCATTCTCGAGCAGGCGCTCGCGCAGCTCGAGCTCCTGCCCCTTCTGCTGAATCTCCTCGCGCCGCTCGCCGAGCCGCTCGAGCAGCGCCCGCTCGGCCGGCGAGGTCGGCGGACCGAGGAACTCGATCGGAGGCCGCTTCGTCCGTGGATCCTCGGACGTGACGCTCGCCTCAGGCTTCGTGTCCTCCGCCTTCTTATCCGGCACCGCTCCGGTCATCGTCACGTCCGGCGGAACGTAGTTCGTGCGCGCATTCGCGACGGCGCGGAAGAATCCGGAGATCTGCTCGCCGGGACCGTTGGAGCCGGAGGGCGCGCGCACGGGTGGCGCGGCGAGAAGGCCGACGATCTTCAGCGCCAGCACGGCGATCGCGGCAAGCGCGACCGCATCGATCAGCCGGAGCCGGACCTGGGCGAGGCGCCGGATCATGCGGCCCGGCCTTCACGCCTCCGGGCGGCACGGTCCGAGAGCGCTTGCGCGGCGCGCACCGCCGCGCCGAGGCGATCATCGTTCAGTCCCTTGGGCGCTGCCGGAGCCGGCTCGGCGCGCGGCTCAAGCGAAGTCGCCTCGCGCGAGGAATCGACGATGCGAGCGATGCGGCTCATCACCGTCTCGCCGGCGGCGACCTGGTCGGCGAGGTCGGCGGCGTAGCGCTCCGCCGTTCGCAAACGATCGGCCAGGGTGCGGTCGCAATCGCCGAGGGTCGTGCGCAGGCCGGCGATCGCACGCTCGGCGGTCTCGGTCGCCAGCATCAGCTCGCCGACTGTCTTGCGCATCGCCGATTCGTCCGATTTCAGCCGCGTGATGCGCCGGGACAGCGCCACGCAGGAGGCGATCGTCGCGACGAGGAGAACCGCGAGGAGACAATCGGCGAGAGTGTTGATCGCGGAGCTCATGATCGCGCGGCCGGTCCTTCCCGCTGGTTCGTCATCGACGCCTCGAAGGCCGCCAAGGTGGTGCGCGACCGCCGCAGCGGCCGCACGAGCTGAACCGCGATCTTGTCGTCGATGCGCCCGACCCGGCCCTGGCTCAGTGTCCACTCGCCGCAGCGCAGGGTGACGAGCTCGTTCGGACGTGCGTCGAACATCAGCGTGTCGCCGACCTGGAGGGCCAAGACCTGCTTCAGCGGCGCCCGCATCTCATGCAGCACCGCCTCGACCTCGAGCTCGGCCTGCCATAGCTCGGTCGCGAGATGGCCTTCCCAGATGTGGTCGCGTCCGAGCTTCTCGCCCATGAAGCTCTGCAGGAGGAGGTCGCGGATCGGCTCGATCGTGGCGTAGGGAAGGAGGATCTGGAGCATCCCTCCGCGCCCTTCCATGTCGAGCTTCAGGGCGATCAGGATCGCGGCGTTCGCCGGGCGCGTGATGGTGGCGAAGCGGGGGTTGGTCTCGATCCGGTCGACGACGAACTTCACCGGCGAGAGCGGGTTGAAGGCAAGCTCCGCGTCGCCGAGCACGATCTCGACCATGCGCTTGATGAGGCGCATCTCGATCGCCGTGAAGGGCCGTCCGTCGAGCCGGCCGACGGCGCTGCCGCGCTTGCCGCCCAGGAGCAGGTCCAAGGTCGAATAGGCAAGGCTCGACTCGACCGTCACGAGCCCGGAATTGTCCCATCCCTCGGCACGGAACACGGCGAGCTGGACCGGCAGCGGGATCGAGTTGAGATAGTCGCCGAAGCGGACCGACGAGATGCCGTCGAGCGTGACCTCGACATTGTCCTGGAAGAAGTTGCGCAAGCTCGTCGACAGGAGCCGGACCATCCTGTCGAAGATGATCTCGAGCATCGGCAGGCGCTCGTAGGACACGACGCCGGAATCGACGATCGCTCGGATGCCTCCGGCGCCGGTCGCGGAGAGCTCGTGCAGCGAGAAGCCGACGAGCTGATCGATCTCCCCCTGCGACAGGAACGGTCGGCCCCCGGCAGGTCGTTCGCGTCGCCGGCGCCCTCCTCGATCATGGTGGCCCACTCGGCCGCCATGTCGCTCGCGTCGGTCGAGGCGCCCTGCTCGGCGAGCGCCGCGCCCCACTCGTCGGCAAGCGAAGCCTCGCCGCCGTCTCCGGCCGCCGCAGCGGCCTTGACCGCGCCAGAGCTCTGCTCGGCGAGCGCTGCCGCCCAATCGCCGTCGAGGGCCTGGTCTTCCGGTTGCGCCACGGCTTCGTCCTACTGCAGGATGATGTCCTTGAAGAGCACCGCGTCGACCTTGGCCGGGTAGACGGCCACGTTGACGCGGCGCAGCAGCTCTTCGCGCAGGCGGTAGACGCCGGCGGAGCCGTCGAGATCGCTCGCCCTGAGCTCGCGTACGAAAACCTGGAAGGTGTCCTCGACCCGCGGCAGGAGCGGCTGGATCTCGGCTACGAGCTTCTTGTCCTTGACCTCGAGCGCGGCGCGGAACTTCAGGACCTTGGGACGATCCTGGTTCGGCTCGTTCGAAAGGTTGACGGTCATCTCGCGGATGTCGAGGAACGCCACGGGCGACGCGTTCTTCGGCGCCTCGCCGGTCTCGCCCTTGCCATGCGCGAAGAACCAGTAGCCGCCGCCACCCAAAGCGGAGAGCGCCGCGAGCCCGATGCCGCCGAAGATCGCGAGCTTCCTGAAGCGGCCGGGCTTGACCCCCTGGCCGTCTTCGGGCGGAGCCGCCTCTTCGGGCTCTTCCGCCTTCTTCGGTTTCTTGGCCATGCGGCCGCCCACACCCTGGCACGAGAACGCCGCCGGGCGAGGCCGGCCGCTATTCGGACACTGGCCAGTTACGGTTAATGGCGCGTTAAGTCGCTGGGGCGCGCCCGACCGATCGGCGGGTGTCTCGCTGCGGCGTCAGGGTCACACAGCTCCGATCCAGCGACCCACGAGCCAGAGCAGCAGCGCGACCCAAAGCCCGTTCAGCGCGAGCGCCGCGACAAGCGCCGCCGCGGGCCAGCGCGGGTTCCGGCGCGGCTTCGGCTCGCCCGCCGTTCCCGCGGAGCGCTCGGGCGGGTGAGCGCCATCGTGCCGCTTCGGGACACGCGCGTCAGGCAGCGCCGCAAGATCGAGTACCGTTTGCCGCTCCGAGACGAAATCGGGCCGCCTCGCATGCATGACGATCCCTCCTTTTGATCTGCTGCTGAGGGCGGATGCAGGATGATTGCCGGGGCGGACGAACGCGACGCCCCATCTGCCGGGATGGTGAACGGCGATGCCGGCGGCGTGCTGGAGGATGCAGAGCGGCAACTCTTGCCGAGCCGGAATTGCCGCGCCACCCCTCCCAGCTTCTTCGGGCAGGTAGGCGCCTCGATACAAGCCTCTGAAGCTGCAAGGTTTTCCGGTCTCTTAACCATGTGGCACGGCCCCTGCCACACGCATTCCGCCAAGCCCGCGCTGGGGAGCGTCGAGGGTTTGGCGGGGAGAGGGCCTGCCCGGCGGGCCCGACATTTCGGGAGCGGTTCCATGGAGAACGCGGCTCTCATCGGCCTGTCGCGGCAGATCGCGCTCGGCCGTGAGCTCGACGTCATCGCCAACAACATGGCGAACGTCTCGACCAATGGGTACAAGGCGCGCCAGTCGCGCTTCAAAGAGTTTCTGATGCCGGGCGCGAGCGCCGCTGCGTTCCGGCAGCCCGACCGCGGGCTTTCCTTCGTCGCCGAGACCGGCACCGCGCTCGATCCCTCGCCGGGTGCGATCGAGCGCACCGGCAACCCGCTCGACGCTGCGATCAAGGGCGACGGGTTCTTCGTGGTGCAGACGCCGGCGGGCGAGCGCTACACGCGCAACGGCGCCTTCACGCTGAATGCTCAAGGCCAGCTCGTCACCAGCGACGGCCACACCGTCATGGGCGAGAGCGGCCCGATCGCGTTCAGCCCGCAGGAGACCGGCATCGAGATCGGAGCCGACGGCACCGTCTCGACGACGCAAGGCCAGCGCGGGAAGCTGCGGCTCGTGCGCTTTGCCGATCCGCAGACGCTCCGGAACGAGGGTTCGAACGTCTTCTCCTCGACCGCCCCCGCCCAGGCGGCCGGCACCGCCGCGCAAGTGCAGGCCGGCGCGATCGAGCGCTCCAACGTGAAGCCGGTGATCGAGATGAGCCGGCTCATCGACGTGAACCGTTCCTACACGACCATCTCCACCATGCTGACGCGGATGGACGAGCTGCGCCGCACCGCGCTCTCCCGCCTCTCCGACCAGAACGCTTAAAGGAAGCCCGCCATGCGCGCCCTCCATACCGCCGCGACCGGCATGATGGCCCAGGAGCTCAACGTCCAGGTCATCTCGAACAACATCGCGAACTTGCGCACCACCGGTTACAAGCGCCAGCAGACGCACTTCCTGGATCTGCTCTACCAGCATCTGCGCCGCGCCGGATCGGCGACCTCGGACCAGGGCACGCAGCTCCCGTCGGGGATCTCGATCGGCTCGGGTGTGAAGGCCGCGTCGACGATTCGGGCGATGGCCCAGGGAAACCTGACCTCGACCGAGCGCGACTACGACGTCGCGATCCGCGGCGAGGGCTTCTTCCGCATTCGCATGCCGGACGGACGCACCGCCTATACGCGCGACGGCTCCTTCGACCTCGACTCGCAAGGCCAGCTCGTCACCCGCGACGGCTACCTCGTCGAGCCCGGCATCACCGTGCCGCAGACCGCAAAGAGCGTCACCCTGACGGCGGCCGGACAGGTCCAGGCGATGATTCCGGGCCAGACGACGCCGCAGGATCTCGGCCAAATTCAGCTCGCGCGCTTCGTCAACAAGACCGGCCTCGAATCGATGGGCGACAACCTTTTCCTCGAAACGGCGGCGTCCGGCCCGGCGATCGACGGCAACCCCGGCGCCGAGGGCTTCGGCAATCTCCAGCAGTCCTACCTCGAGGAAGCCAACGTCAACGCCGTGACCGAGCTGTCGTCGCTCATCGCCGCGCAGCGCGCCTACGAGATGAACGCCAAGGTCGTCACCGCCGCCGACCAGATGCTCTCGTCCTCGACCCAGATGATGCGCGGCTAGGGGAGCGCCCGATGACCCTCAAAATCGCGGTTCCGCCGCTCAGTCCGATGAGCGCCGGCCGGCTGAGACCGATGATCGTGATCCGCATCCTGCTCGCGGCGGCTGCGCTCTGCCTCGTGCTGAGCCCGGCCTTCTCGGCCGACCGGCTGCGCCTTCGCGGCGCCGTGACGGTCGACGCCGACGTGCTGACGCTTGCGGATTTGGCCGAAGGAGCGTCGGGCGCTGCCGCCGAGGCGCCGCTGTTTCGCAGCCCGGCACTCGGCGAGAGCGGCACGATCCAGGCGCGCCGCATCGGCGAAGCCGCGAAACGGTTCGGGCTCGCGCTCGACCTGGCCGGGCCGGCGCAGGTGCTCGTCACGCGCGCCGCCCGCCGCATCGAGGCGGCCGAGATCGAAACAGCGCTGCGGCGCGCGCTCGAGCTGCGGCACGGCATCGATGCGGGTGCGCTGTCGATCGTCCATGACGGCGCGCCGCCGGCGCTCGTCGTCGCGCCCGACGTGACGGCGCCGGTGGCGATCGAAGAGCTGAGCTTCGACCGGCGCAGCCGCCGCGTCCTCGCGCTCGCCACCGTCGCCCCGACACCGTCCCGCCCGGGAGCCTCGGTGCGCATCGGCGGCTCGGCAATCGAGCTCGTCGAGGTCGGCGGCCTCAACCGCGCGCTCAATCGCGGCGAAACCATCCAGGCCGCCGATCTCGCCATCGAGCGGCGCCCACGAGAGGGCCTGCCCAGCGATCTCCAGGCCGATGCCGCGAGTCTCGCCGGCCGAATCGCCCGGCGTCCTCTGTCGGCCGGAGCTGTCGTCCGGACCGGTGATCTCGGCAAGCCGGAGATCGTCGCGCGCGGCGACATCGTCACCGTGTTCTACGAGGTTCCCGGCATGACCCTGACCTTGAGGGCACGCGCCACCGAAGCGGGCGCGCAGGGCGACACGATCGCGGTCCTCAACGTCCAATCGAAGAAGAGCCTGCATGCGACGGTGGTCTCGCCCGGCAGGGTCGCGGTGTCGGCCGCGACCCCCGGTCCGCTCGCCCGCCTTGCCGCGCAGACCCCCAGCCCCTGAGAGAGTTCGCGACCATGTTTCCTGATCGCTTCCGCCGTGCCGCCCGGCTCGCCTGCCTCGCCGTTGCTGCGGCAGCGCTCGGCGCCTGCAGCGCCGTCGACCGGCTCTCGAATATCGGCAAGGCGCCTGCCCTGTCGTCGATCGAGGACCCGACCGCGCAGCCGGGCTACAAGCCGGTGCGCCTGCCGATGCCCGACCCGCAGACGGTCGCTTTCGCCTCGAACTCGCTGTGGCGGCAGGGATCCCGCGCCTTCTTCAAGGACCAGCGCGCCGCGCGCGTCGGCGACCTCGTGACGGTCCGGGTCAAGTTCACCGATCAGGCCCAGATCAACAACCAGACGACCCGCACCCGAACGAACGCCGAGAACATGGGGATGGGCGGCATGTTCGGGCTCGAGACCGAGCTAACCAAGATCCTGCCCGACGGCACCAAGGCCGACGCGCTCGTCAAGACCGACTCGAACTCGAAAAGCGAAGGCGCCGGCACGATCCGCCGCTCCGAGCAGCTCGTCACCAACGTCGCCGCGATCGTCACCCAGGTCCTGCCGAACGGCAACCTCGTCGTCGAGGGCAAGCAGGAGATCAGGGTCAACTTCGAAGTCCGCGAGCTGATCGTCGCCGGAGTGGTGCGGCCGGAAGATATCGAGGCCGACAACACCATCGATTCGACGAAGATCGCCCAGGCCCGCATCGCCTATGGCGGCCGCGGCCAGATCACCGACGTGCAGCAGCCGCGCTACGGCCAGCAGGTCATGGACGTGCTGCTGCCCTTCTAGACGGTCCCGTTCCCCGGCAGGTCCGGCACGCTCCCCAAGTCACGCCGGCCCTGCCGCCGCGGCCCCGGTCTCCCGCCGGGGCCGCTTTTTTGCTGCCGTCAAACCGATGTATGAATGCGCTCATGACCGAAGCCGTTGCGAGCGCGGACGCGGCCGGCGTCCGCCTCACGGTCATTGTCGGTGACATCACGACGCTCGGTGCTGGCGAGCTGCTACCGCCGCTCCCTGGAGGTCGCGGCGGAGCACGGCCTCGGCAGGCTCGCCTTCCCGGCGATCTCCACCGGCGTCTTCGGTTTTCCGGCCAAGCGCGCCGCCGGCATCGCGGTCGGGACGGTGCGCCAAGCGGTCACGTCGGAGCGATTCGACGAGGTGATCTTCTGCTGCTTCAGCGCGGCGCGCGCGCGACTGCACGCGGAGGCGTTGACGGCCTGATCGTCGGCTCAGTGGTCCTGCGTCTTCCGGTCGAGGACCCGCCGGTCATGATCGGCAAGCTTCATGGAGCCGTAGCCAAGCGCCAGGAGGATCATCGGAATGCCGACGAGGACATAGAGTTGGAGCCAGGTCATTCCTTCAATCGTCCCAGGACGTATCGGGCGGCATAATGTAGGCCCACGCCGACTGAAAGCCAACCTACACTGACCCGCAACGCGAACAGGCCCATTCCGCTCCCGGCCAGATGTAAGTCGCGGCGATGAGGGGCGTGACCACGCCGGCGACGATCGTGGCGGTGCCGACGTTGTTCGCCGTCGTCGCCAGGAGCTTCGTCCGCTCGTTATGGATGAGGCTCAATCGCGGGCCTCAGTCGTCGCGATGGACGCGCTCGTTCTTCTCGTGCCACTCCTGCGCCTCGATCGACATCGTCGCGATCGGGCGAGCTTCGAGGCGGCGCAGCGAGATCGGCTCGCCGGTAACCTCGCAATAGCCGTAGGTGCCGTCGTCGATGCGCCCGATCGCGGCATTGATCTTGGCGATGAGCTTGCGCTGGCGGTCGCGCGCCCTGAGCTCGATCGCGCGGTCGGTCTCGGAGGAGGCGCGATCGGCGAGGTCC
>JAJKJG010000334.1 GCA_021154065.1 Methylobacterium sp. | reverse complement strand
TCCTTCACGCCGCTCGGCCAGCGCGAGGTCACGGTCTTGGTCTTCGTGTAGAAGCGCACCGCGTCCGGCCCGTGCTGGTTCAGGTCGCCGAAGCCGGAGCGCTTCCAGCCCCCGAAAGTGTAATAGGCGATCGGCACCGGGATCGGCACGTTCACGCCCACCATGCCGACGTTGACCTTGGCGGCGAAGTCGCGCGCCGCGTCGCCGTCGCGGGTGAAGATAGCGACGCCGTTGCCGTACTCGTTCTCGGAGGGCAGGCGGAGCGCCTCGTCATAGTCCTTGGCGCGCACCACCGAGAGCACCGGCCCGAAGATCTCCTCCTTGTAGATGCGCATCTCGGGCCGCACTTCGTCGAAGAGGCAGCCGCCCATGTAGAAGCCGTTCTCGTAGCCCTGCATGCGGAAGTCCCGCCCGTCCACGACGAGCTTTGCGCCCTCCTGCACGCCGATATCGACGTAGGCGCGCACCTTATCGAGGTGTGCCTTGGTGACGAGCGGCCCGAGGTCGGCGGAGGGGTCGGTCGAGGGGCCGACCTTCAGGCTTTCCACGCGCGGCGTGAGCTTTTCCATCAAGGCGTCGGCGGTGCGCTGGCCGACCGGCACCGCGACCGAGATCGCCATGCAGCGCTCGCCGGCCGAGCCGTAACCGGCCCCGATGAGGGCGTCGACGGCCTGGTTCATGTCGGCGTCCGGCATGATGATCATGTGGTTCTTGGCGCCGCCGAAACACTGCGCCCGTTTCCCGTGCGCCGAGGCGCGCGTGTAGACGTATTCAGCGATGGGAGTCGAGCCGACGAAGCCGACCGCCATAATGTCCGGATCATCCAGGATGGCGTCGACCGCCTCCTTGTCGCCGTTGACCACGTTGAGGATGCCGGGCGGCAAGCCCGCCTCCAGCATCAGTTCGGCGAGACGCATCGGCACGCCGGGATCGCGCTCGGAGGGCTTCAGGATAAAGGCGTTGCCGCAGGCGATGGCGGGGGCGAACTTCCACATCGGGATCATGGCCGGGAAGTTGAACGGCGTAATGCCTGCCACCACCCCGAGCGGCTGACGCATGGAATACACATCGATGTTGGGTCCTGCGCCCTCCGTGTACTCGCCCTTCATCAGATGGGGGATGCCGCAGGCGAACTCGGCCACTTCGACGCCGCGCTGGATATCACCTTTGGCGTCCGGAACGGTCTTTCCGTGCTCGCGGGCCAACAGGTCCGCGAGTGAGTCCATATCCTTCGCGATCAGTTCCAGAAACTTCATCATAACGCGGGCGCGCCGTTGCGGGTTGGTGGCGGCCCAGGTCGGTTGCGCGATCCTGGCGTTCTCGACCGCCTGCCGGACTTCATCCTTCGAGGCGAGCGCGACTTTCGCCATCACCTCGCCAGTCATGGGCTGAAATACGTCGCCGAACCGGCCCGACTGTCCGGGCACCTCCCGGCCGCCCACGAAATGACCGATGTTGCGCATGGCCGTTTCCTCCTGATGCGTTTGAAACCGCTGTCGCGCCGATATTGCCACAGTCGACGCGAAACCCAAGCCGCTCCGCACTTCGGTCCCGCGAAAGCCGGACAGACTACAGCGCAACTATGCGGCGGACCTCGAGGTGCACGACCGCCTCGCGGCGTATCCCACGGACTTGACGCGGGCCGTCTAAGCGGCAGGCCATCACGGGATCGAAGCCTAAATCAAGCGTGTCCCGAGTCGGAGGACAGCATGGCAGGGTCGATGCCGATGCGGCGCAGCGCCAAGTCGTATTTCGAGTCGAGGGTGGAGTGGAAAATGATGTCGGGATCGGCCGGGCAGTTCAGCCAGCCGTTCGCCTGGATTTCCTGTTCCAGCTGACCCTCTCCCCAACCAGCGTAGCCCAGCGCCAGCACGGCGTTTTCCGGCCCCCCGCCTTTGGCGATCGCGCGCAGGATGTCCACGGTCGCCGTCAGGCAAATACTCTCATCGATCGGCAGCGTCGATTGATCGATGAAGAAGTCGGGCGAATGCAGAACGAAGCCGCGGCTCGTCTCGACTGGCCCGCCCATCAGAACCTGCATGCGCCCGACGCGCTGCGGCAACTGGATGCGCTCAGCTTCCGGGATGATGTCGAGCTGGACCAGAAGATCGGGCAGGTTGAGGTCGGCGGCCGGCTTATTGACGACGATCCCCATCGCACCTTCCTGCGAATGGGCGCAGAGATAGATCACCGTGCGGGCGAAACGCTCGTCCGCCATGCCGGGCATAGCCACGAGAAGCTGCCCGTCGAGGTAGCCTGGGTTCGGCTCACCCGGCTCTTTGCCCTTCATTCGTTCAAGGCGCATGGTCTCATGCTACGCTGCGGACGCGGCTTGTCCATCCTTATCCGATCCGGGCTCACGCAATTGTGGATGGCGGGGCCGACCGGGAATGCGCTAAGGCAAGCGCCTCATCCGGCGTCCGGTTCCATGATCCCTTTTGTGCGCGTCTTAATCTTAAGCTTGTTGGCCTGCCTGGCCGTGATCGGGCCTTCCCCTCTCGCGGCGGGCGCCTCGGACTGGGTTGAGGGCTACCGCTCGCGGGTTCGCCTGATTGCAGGCGGGACCGAAGCCCGCGAACGATGGGCGGCAGTCGAGATCGTGCTCGATCCGGGCTTCAAGACGTACTGGCGAAACCCCGGCGAGTCCGGTCTGCCGCCCAGCTTCGATTGGTCGCGGTCGATGAACGTCGAGGCGGTCGACCTGCTGTGGCCCACGCCGGCTCGCCTGGAGGACGGCGGCGGCGTGTCTTACGGCTACTTCGGAGGGGTGATCTTTCCGGTGCGGGTCACGCCCCGCAACCCGGACAAGCCGGCGCGCCTTGCGCTCACGATCGACTACGGCGTCTGCAAGGACATCTGCATTCCGGCGCAAGCCGACCTCAGCCTTGACCTAGCCGTCGAGGCGGACGGTTCCTCCTCCGCCCTGATCCGGCAGGCGTGCGCGCGTGTTCCGCGCGCACATGGGCTCGGCGCTGAGGGCGATCTCTCGATCCTCGACGTCACGCCGGTTTCGGACGGCGGCAAGTCGCAGGTCAGGGTGAGCGTGCGCACCCCAGCGGGAACGACGCCGCGTCTCTTCGCGGAAGGACCGGATGGTTGGTGCCTGGCCGCCTCGGAAGCGATGACCCCAACCGCGACGGGCGCCGCCGTTGCGCAGGGAACGTTTCTCGTCGAGGTCGATCCACCCCCGGACGGTGCGACGAGAGCCGTTCCGTTGCGCCTGACCTTGGTCGCCGGCGACCGCGCGATCGAGACTTCTGCCAGCCTCGACGCGAGCCGATTGCCACGGTAACAAAGCGGCCAGGACGGCAGTCGACGCCGGGGTGATGGGAGACATGCGATGACGATTCAGGTGGGGGATCGGCTGCCCCAGGCGACTTTCCGAGTGATGACTGCGGACGGGCCCGCCGCCAAGACGACCGACGATATCTTCAAGGACCGCAAGGTGGTGCTCGTGGCCGTGCCCGGCGCGTTCACGCCGACCTGCGACCGCAATCACCTGCCGGGCTATGTGAAGAACGCAGGCGCGATCAAGGCCAAGGGCATCGACGCCATCGTGGTCACGGCCGTCAACGATGTGTTCGTCCTCGACGCTTGGTCCAAGTCGAGCGGGGCGTCCGACATCGAGTTCATCTCGGACGGCAACGGGGACTTCGCGCGGGCGCTTGGCCTCACCTTCGAGGGGGCGGGCTATGGGCTCGGCACACGCTCGCAGCGTTACGCCATGATCGTCGACGACGGCGTGGTGAAGTCTCTCAACGTCGAGGATGCGCCGTCCAAGGCCGACGTATCCGGGGCGGACAATCTGCTGAAGACTATGGGCGCGATTCTGCCGTAAGCCGGCTCACGCCCAACGTTTCGCGCGCTGTTCGGCGATCCGGGAGCGCGCGAGCGCGTCCACGCGCTCGTTGCGGGGGTCGCCCGCGTGGCCACGGACCCAGCGCCACGCGACCTGATGGCGGGCCCGCGCCGCGTCGAGCCGCCGCCACAAATCTTCATTCTTGACTGGCTTGTTGTCGGCGGTCCGCCAGCCCCGCGCCTTCCAGTTGCGCATCCAGGCCGTAATGCCCTGCCGCACGTACTGCGAGTCGGTGTAGAGGTCGACGCCGCAAGGGCGGCTGAGCGCTTCGAGCGCCATGATGGCGGCGGTCAGCTCCATGCGGTTATTCGTCGTCACCGGCTCGCCGCCCGACAGTTCTTTTTCCCGCGCACCCTGGATCAAAAGCGCTCCCCAGCCACCAGGGCCGGGATTTCCCGAACAGGCGCCGTCGGTGTAGATGGTCACGCGCTCGCCGACCGCTCCCATCCGTGCGGTTTCGTCTTCGGGCGGCGATCTCATCGTTCCAGTCCGTATTCAGCCGCGTTCGTGACGCGGCGGTGAAAGCTGAGCTTACGGTCGTATTCAAGCGGATCCTTCGGCTTGACGAGCGCGCCCGGCGGCACGTTAAGCCAGTCGACAAGCCGGGTCAGCATGAAACGCAGCGCCGCGCCGCGGCACAGGATCGGCAGCGCCTCGACTTCCAGCGCATCAAGGTGGCGAACTTTCTCGTAGCCCGCGATCATCGCCTGTCCCTTTGTCACGTTGAACGATCCGTCCGGCTCGAAGCACCAAGCGTTGAGGCAGATCGCCAGATCGTAGGCAAGCGCGTCGGTGCAGGCGAAGTAGAAGTCGATGAGGCCGGAGACCGCGTCGTCGAGAAAGAGCACGTTGTCCGTGAACAGATCGGCGTGGATAACGCCGCTCGGCAGGTGTGACGGCCAGAGATCCGCCAGGAAGGAAAGCTCCTGCCCGGCGCGCGCGGCGAGGCCAGGCGCGACGCGATCGGCGTCGCGCTCCGCAGCGGCGAACAAGGGCGGCCAGCCGGCGAGCGACAAGGCGTTCGGGCGCGTCATCGGAAAGTCGCGGCCAGCCTCGTGCAGCCGCGCCAAAGCCTTGCCGGCGGCATGGCAATGCCGCGCCGTCGGCCGGCGCACGGAGATGCCCTCCAAAAACGTCACGATCGCCGCAGGCCGGCCCGCCAACCGGCCAAGCGCCGCACCGTTCCGATTGTGGACGGGCTGAGGAGAGGGCAGCCCACGCGCGGCGAGATGGTCCATGAGAGCGAGGAAGAACGGAAGGTCGGCCTCGCGCACCCGCTTCTCGTAGAGCGTTAGGATATAATAGCCGCAGCTCGCATGCAGGACATAATTCGTGTTCTCGACGCCTTCGGCAATGCCCTTGTAAGACAGGACCGTGCCGATGCCGTAGGTGGCGAGGAACGCGGCCAGTTCCTCGTCCGAGACCTCCGTATAAACCGCCACCGGCGGCTCAAGCTGCGGCTTCGCCGCGCAACTCGCGCGGCAACGGGAAAAACACGTTCTCGTCGATGGTGGAAACCGTCTCCAACGTGACCTCGTAACGCTCGGCGAAGGCGCCGATCACCTCTTCGACGAGGATCTCGGGCGCTGACGCGCCGGCGGTCAGGCCGAGCCGGCGGATGCCGCCAAAATCTCTCCACGCGATGTCGCCCGCCCGCGGGATGAGGCGTGCGACAGGGCAGCCAGCGCGTTCGGCGACTTCCCGCAGCCGCTGCGAGTTCGAGGAGTTCGGCGAGCCGACCACGATCACCGCATCGACAAGCGTCGCGACGCGCTTGACCGCCTCTTGGCGATTGGTCGTTGCATAGCAGATGTCCTGCGTAAGAGGGCCGGTGATCTCCGGGAAACGCGCCTTGAGGGCCTCGATGACCTCGCGCGTGTCGTCGACCGACAGCGTCGTCTGGGTGACGAAAGCGAGATTGTCCGGGTCTACCGGATCGAGCGCCGCAACGTCGCCGGGCGTTTCGACCAGCGTGATTGCGCCGGGCGGCAGTTGCCCCAGGGTGCCGACGATCTCAGGGTGTCCGGCATGGCCGACCAGGATGACGTGCCGGCCGCGCTTGTGGTGTATCTGCGCCTCGCGATGCACCTTGGTGACGAGCGGACAGGTGGCGTCGATGGCGAAGAGCTGCCGGTCGGCGGCCGCAGTGGGCACGGACTTCGGGACGCCGTGGGCCGAGAAGATGACGGGCGCATCGCCCGTCGGGATTTCGTCGAGTTCGTCGACGAAG
>JAJKJG010000333.1 GCA_021154065.1 Methylobacterium sp. | reverse complement strand
GCGGCGAGGCGATCGAGGCCGTGGCGGCAGACGCCGGCGCGCAGGCGAAGACCGCGACCGATCTCGCGAGGCGCGCCGCCAAGGACGAGCTCTCGGCCGAGGTCGTCAACCGCATCTTCTCGGTGCCGGTCGGCAAGTCGGCGAGCGCCGACGCCGGCAACGACAACCGGGTGGTGTTCAGGGTCACGGCCGCGACGGTGCCGCCCTTCGTGACGACGACCCAGGAGGCGGCCGCGATCGCCGATCAGATGCGCCTGTTCCTGAGCGACGACCTCATCGCCGAATACGTCCGGCAGGCGCAGCAGGATCTCGGCGTCAAGGTCAACCAGGATGCCCTGCGCCGCGCCGTCTCCGGCAGCGAGAGCTGATCCTTCGTGCTCGCCGAGCCGGGCTTCGAGGCCTTCGCCGCGCGCTATCGGTCCGGCGAAGCCGGCGTCGTCCGGGCAACCCTCGTCGGCGACCTCGAGACGCCGGTCGCGGCCTTCCTGAAGCTGCGCCAGGGCCACGAAGGCGCGGCGTTCCTCCTCGAATCGGTCGAGGGCGGCGCGGTGCGCGGCCGCTACTCGATGATCGGCCTCGACCCCGACCTCGTCTGGCGCTGCCGCGACGGCGTCGCCGAGATCGACCGCCAGGCGCAAGGCCCCGGGGCGCGCTTTGCCGCCGACGAGCGGCCGCCGCTCGAATCGCTGCGGGCGCTGATCGCCGAGAGCGCGATCGCGCTCGAGGACGACCTGCCGCCGATGTCGGCCGGGCTTTTCGGCTATCTCGGCTACGACATGGTCCGCCTCATGGAGCGGCTGCCCGAGCCGAACCCGGACGCGCTCGGCGTGCCGGACGCGATCCTCATCCGGCCGAGCCTGATGGTCGTCTTCGACGCGGTCCGCGACGAGATCTCGCTGATCGCGCCGGTGCGGCCGCAGAGCGGCGTTTCGGCGAAGGCCGCCTACGAGGGCGCGCTCGCCCGCCTCGAGCGCGCCATGTGGGCGCTCGAGCGTCCCCTGCCCTTCGACGAGCGGCACGACCCGCTCCGGCTCGATGTGGACACGCCGCGCTCGAACACGTCGGAGGCCGAGTTCCTGGCGATGGTCGAGCGCTCGAAGGAATACATCCGGGCCGGCGACGTCTTCCAGGTCGTGCTGTCGCAGCGCTTCGAGGCCGATTTCCCGCTGCCGGCCTTCGCGCTCTACCGCTCGCTCAGGCGCGTCAACCCGGCGCCGTTCCTGTGCTACCTCGACTTCGAAGACTTCCAGATCGTCTGCTCGTCGCCTGAGATCCTGGTGCGGGTGCGCGACGGCACGGTGACCATCCGCCCGATCGCCGGCACGCGTCCGCGCGGCGCCACTGCCACGGAAGACAAGCGCCTCGCTGACGAGCTCCTCGCCGACCCGAAGGAGCGCGCCGAGCACCTCATGCTGCTCGACCTCGGGCGAAACGACGTCGGCCGCGTCTCGGCGCTCGGCAGCGTGAGGGTGACGGACAGCTTCTTCCTCGAGCACTACAGCCAGGTGATGCACATCGTCTCGAACGTCGAGGGCCGGCTCGATCCATCCCGCGACGCGCTCGACGCGCTCGTCGCGGGCTTTCCGTGCGGCACCGTCTCGGGCGCCCCTAAGGTTAGGGCGATGGAGATCATCGACGAGCTCGAGCGCGAGAAGCGCGGGCCCTACGCCGGCTGCATCGGCTATTTCGGCGCCAAGGGCGAGATGGACACCTGCATCGTGCTGCGCACCGCGATCGTCAAGGACGGCCGCATGTCGGTCCAGGCCGGCGCCGGCATCGTCTACGACTCGGATCCCGCCGCCGAGCAGCAGGAATGCATCAACAAGGCGAAGGCGCTGTTCCGCGCGGCGGAGGACGCGGTGCGGTTCGCGAGCCGGGCGAGAAGGGGGCAGTAGACACCGCCGTGCACGCCTGCCGCTGCTCATCCTCCCCCGCTGCGCGAGGCCGGCACGATCGGAGGCGTACAGCGTCCTGCCAAGGTAAAGAAAACGTATTGCCCGCCGCCGCGGTGCGTGCTCTAAGCGTATCGCCGTTGTCGCTCGTCGTCGGCGGCATCAGCATCATGAACATCATGCTGGTCTCGGTCACCGAGCGCACCCGCGAGATCGGCCTCAGGCTCGCCGTCGGCGCCCGACGCAGGGACATCCGCAATCAATTCCTGACCGAGGCGGTGACGCTCTGCGTCCTCGGCGGGCTCATCGGGCTCGTGGTCGGGACCGGCGCCGCCTGGGCGGTGGCGAAGCTCGCCGGCTGGCCGATCTTCCTCGGCACCGACGCGATCCTGTTCGCGGTCTTCTTCGCCGCGAGCATCGGCATCTTCTTCGGCTATTACCCGGCCCGCAAGGCGGCGCGGCTGGAACCGGTCGAGGCGCTGAGATCGGAGTGATGTCGCGCGGTTACCCGATCGCTCAGCCGAAATACTCCAGCACGTGCAGGCCGGCGTTCCAGTCGGTCACGTACATCAGCCCCTCGGGCGTGACGTAGCAGTCGCAGGTCTTGGCGGCCAAGGCGATGTTCGGACGCGGATCGACGAGCTTCTTCGGGACCGGCGGCACCCAATAGGCGACCTCCTTCGGCGCGAAGGCATCCTTGATGTCGAAGACGCGCACGCCGGCGACGTTGTAGGTCGCGAAGATCGTCTCCTCGCTCTGGAACGAGCCGGGGCGGTTCTCATGCAGGTTGTGCGGCCCGAACGTACCGATCTGGCAGAAGTCGCGCTCGCGCGGGCTCGGCAGGGTCGAGATCGGCACCGGGTTCTCCGGCGCCCGCACGTCGACGACGAAGGTATGGAACGTTCCCTTGGCGCATCTCTCGGCGTTGGCCTCGTCGGCGACGACCGCAAGCCCGCGTCCGGGGAGCGGCAGCGGCGTGTGCGTGCCGCCAGGAAATGGCGGCGACCAGTTGATGTGCGACAGAAGCTTCGGGTTCGCCGGATCCTTGATGTCGTGAATCGTGAAGCCGCCGTCGCGCCAGGCGCCGTAGCCGCGGTTCCCGGCCGTGATCATGTGATGCAGCGCATGCCGCTTGCCCTTCGGCGTCCTGCTCTCTTCGCCTGCGGCGCGGTTCATGCCCGGCAGCCACCATTTCGAGACGATCTCGGGCTTCGTGACGTCATTCAGGTCGACGATGCACAGGATATGATCGGTGAAGCCGTCGAAATGGGCCGAGACATAGGCATGGCGACCGCCGCTCCACCACAGACGATTGATGCCGAACCCCGGCATCTCCAGGAACGCGATCTCGCGCAACTCGGCGGGCTTCGAGAGGTCGTGGATCGAAAGCCCGGAGCGGAACTTCTTTCTGTTGGTGATGCTGTCGGCGAGCGCGTTCTCGAAATAGCCGCGCATCGTGTCGTACGACTGCATGGCGACGATGTTGGCGCCGTTGGCCAACAGAAGGAGGTTATCGGCGACCTGCAGGTGGTGCGTGCGCGTGTACTGCCCTGCCGTGAAGAACCCGACCGGCTTGAGATCGCGCGGGTTCGAGGCGTCGAGAACCGTCAACCCGTCGCTGAACATGTGCCCGACATAGAGGTGGTTCCGGCTGGCCATCACCTGAACGCTGTCGGGCCGGCCGCCGATGTCGCAGTACGAAATATGCTTGACGCCTTTTGCGAGGCCCTCCGGCGGAATCTCCGGATCGGCCGCCAAGGCCGAAGGCGCGACTCCGGCGAGGGCGCCGGCGCCGAGAACCCCGCCGAGCTGCCGAAGATGCTGGCGTCGTGAAATGCCGGCCATGAATGACTCCCGCCTTTGCCGTTCCGCGGCCGTCCCGTCGGCCGGGTCTCATGCCACGCGCGACGATACTCCCGTTGCTTCGTCCCGTCCTGTCCGAAAGCCTCAGGGCTGAAGCGAACACGGGCCGCCCCCCAGTTCACCGTGCTCCTCCCGGCTGCGCTTCCAATGGCGGCCGGCGAGACGGGCGCGCCCTTCCCCTCGAATGCCGCGCGCTTGCGGAAGCATTCGTTCACCGCGCCGCCGGTTTGGCGGCGATCTTCACCGGTGATTCACCGAGAGCGCGCTTCCTAAGGGCGTTGCGGACCGACAACCCTGGGGCGGAGCGTGCGTTCGAAAACCGTCGTCATGATGCTCCTTGCCGTCGTCTTCGGGACGATGGCGATCTTTGCCGGGCAGCGCTATCTCGACCGCCAGTCGAGCCGGTTCCGCGAGGTCCAGCTCGTGCCGAAGGCGGCGCCGACGCAGACCATCGTCGTCGCCGCCCTGCCGCTGAAGTTCGGCGTCGAGGTCACGCGCCAGCATCTGCGCGAGATCGCCTGGCCCGAGGGGTCCGTGCCGAAAGGCGCCTTCGCGAAGATCGAGGATTTGCTCGACGGCAAGACCCGCCGGGTCGCGCTTGCGGCGCTCGAGGAGAACGAGCCGGTGCTGAAGGCGAAGGTCACGGGACCGGGCCAGCGCGGCTCGCTCGCCGCCGTCATCCAGCAGGGCATGAAGGCCGTCACCGTACGGGTGAACGACATCAACGGCGTCGCCGGCTTCGTCCTGCCCGGCGAGCGCGTCGACGTGCTCCTGGTGCGCAACCTCGAGCGCACCGAGGCCTATTCCGACGTGCTGCTGCAGAACGTCAAAGTGCTGGCCGTCGACCAGCTCGCCGACGAGAGCTCGGACAAGCCGGCGCTCGCCAAGGCGGTCACCGTCGAGGTGACGACCGCGGACGCGCAGAAGCTGACGCTTGCCGGAAGCGTCGGCACGCTGGCGCTGGCGCTCAGAAGCGCCGGCGTCGCCGAGCGCGAGAACGCCCGCCGGATCGGCGTCGAGGACCTGTCGCGTCCGCCGGAAGCGGTGCAGCTCCCGGCCGTGCTCGCCTCGGCGCCGGTGGAGGAAGGTCCGCGCAGCCGGATGGTCGGCGTCAGCCGTGGCATGAAGCGCCAGGAATACAGCGTACCGGTCTATGGCGGGCCGGTCCGGGCCGAGACCCATACCGCCTCGACCGTGCCGCCGAAATCCTGACCCGAGCCGGCTCGAGGCGTCCATGCCAATACGGCCATCCCTCCTCGCCTGGCTCTTCCCGGCCTTTCGCCGTTTTCCGGCGAGCAGCGGCGGCGGCGTGCTGCCGGTCATCGGCGTCACCCTGCCGGTGCTTCTCGGCTTCGCGGTGCTGGCGGTCGATGCCGGCCGCTACTTCAACCTGCACACCTCGGTGCAATGGGCGGCCGACGCCCTCGCGCTCGCCGCGGCGGCCGAGCTCGACCGCAAGCCGGACGCGATCGTGCGCGCCAACCGCGCCATCGACAACCTCGTCGCCAACGACCAGCGCTTCGGCGACAGCGCCGGCCGGATCGCGCGCGCCAACATCACGGCGCGGTTCCTCACCGGCTTGCCGGCGAGCGACGCTACCGTGATCGACGCCGGCTTCAACACCACGAACCCGATCGCGGCGCGCTTCGTCGAGATCGCCGTCCAGCCGGTGCCGTTCAAGAGCTACATCGCCGCGGCGGCATCGATCCAGGGCGGCCCGACGCAGGCGAGCGGCAGCGCCGTCGCCGGCTTCGACAGCGTCGCCTGCAAGGTCGCGCCGCTGTTCACCTGCAACCCCTACGAGGGCACCTCGACGAGTCTCTTCGACGCCGGCAAGGACCCGAGCTTCCGGCGCCGGCTGATGGCGATCAAGGAAAAGGGCGAGCAGTATTTTCCCGGCAACTACGGCTACCTCGAGCCCGCTGACGGCGGCGGCGCAAACGGCATCCGCCAGAACCTTGCCCTCGAGCACCCGAACGGCTGCTACAAGCTCGCCGGGGTCGAGACTCACACCGGCAACATCGCCTCGACGGCGGAGGCCGTGAACACCCGCTTCGACATGTACGATTCGCCGTTCAACGGCAGCAAGGGCGACCCGGCCTACCGTCCGGCGCGCAGCGTGCGCAAAGGCTACAACGGTCCGGCGTGCAACAAGAGTGCCGGTTACGACCCCTCGAAGCCGCCGACGGTCGCCCCGAACCTGACCGCGCCCGAGATCGGCTTCCCCCGCGACAGCTGCTTCTACACCGACAGCTGCAGCTTCGGCGGACCGTACATGGCGGGACGGGTCGGCGGCGGCGACTGGGATTTCGACAGCTACTGGACGATCAATTTCCCGGGCATCTCGAAACCGAACGGGTGGTCGAACGCGAACCGGCCGTCGCGCTACGACGTCTACCGGTACGAGGTCGACCACGACCTCACGACCGTCGCCTCGCGCGGCCCCAGCGACAAGGAAACCGGCGCCCCGCAGTGCTACAGCGGCGGCGCGAGCACGCTCACCGACAACCCGGACCGGCGCACCTTCCACGGTGCGATCCTCGACTGCCGCGCCCTCGACCAGGAGTACAACATCAGCGGCGGCTCGGCCCCTCCCCTGCCGGTGACGGCCTACGCCAAGTTCTTCCTCTCGGAGCCGATGGACAAGAACGACGGCACGATCTGGGTCGAGCTCGTCGACGTGGTCGAGCCCGGCACCCCGGCCGCGAAGGAAATCCTGCGCGAGACCGTGCAGCTCTACCGCTAGCCGCCATGCCGCGCTTCGCCCCGAAGAGTTGCATCCGATCGTTGCGGCTACGCCTTGCCGACGAGCGCGGCGTCGCGACGGTCGAAGCGGCGCTCGCCTTCCCGTTTCTCCTTGCGCTCATGGCCGGTCTCTTCGAGTTCGGCTCGGTGTTCTACAATTTCGAGCTCATGCAGACCGGCGTGCGCGACGCCGGGCGCTACCTCTCCCGCGTCCCCGACCTCGGCGCCGCGGAGGAGAGCGCGAAGCGCCTCGCGGTGACGGGCTCGATCGCCTCCGGCCAGCCAGCGCGGGTCGACTGGTGGACGCCGGGCCAGATCCAGATCAGCTATCGCACGGTCGACAACCCTCGCGACGCAACGACGGGGCTGCGGAACTACCGCGCCGGCGACACGCTGACGATCGTGCGGGTGAGCACCTCGGTTCCCTACGAAGGGATGGGTCTCCTCGCCGCGATCGGGCTCGGACCGATCCAGATCAACGCCGCCCATGAGGAGCGCTATGTCGGGCAGTAGGGCTTGCCGCCCCTCCCCCCGCCGACGGCCGCTTCGGGCCTTAGCGGCCGATGCCGACGGGACGACGAGCGTCGAGTTCGGCCTGATCGCGGGCGTGCTGTTCGCGCTGCTCTTCGGGATCACGGATTTCGGCTACGCCTTCTGGCAATGGAGCAGCGCCGCAAAGGCCCTCCAACTCGGCGTGCGGCTCGCCGCGGTGTCCGACCCCGTCTCCTCGGACCTCAAGACCTACACCGGCCTGTCGTCGAGCGTGCTCGACGGCGATCCGATGCCCTACTACCAGCGCGTCTGCAACGGAACGTCGAAGAGCTGCAGCGGCGGCACCTTCGACCAGACCGCGCTCAACACCATCGTCTACGGCCGCGGCAACGCCAGCTGCCCGATGGCGCCGCAGCCGTTCGCGCCGATGTGCCAGATCTTCACGCGCATCAAGCCCGAGAACGTCGTCATCGAATACGTCCATACCGGCCTCGGCTATGCCGGCCGGCCGGGCGGCCCGATCCCGACGATCAAGCTCAGCCTGACCGGGCTCAACTACGATTTCCTGATCCTCAACGGCTTCATGGGCCTCCCGCCCATCAGCATGGCGGGGCTGATGGCGACGACGACCGGGGAAGACCTGTCCGGCAAATGAGAACGGCGGGCGCCACGAGCGCCCGCCGCCGGATACCCCTGCTCTTCCGCGCTACCAGCGCCAGCCGCCGCTGCGGTACCTGACGCCGCCATACGGCCCGTAGCCGCCGCCCCAATAGGCGCTTCGGTAGCCGCCGTAGGGGTAGCCGTAGCCGTAGCCATAGCTGTAGGCCGGATAGGCATAGCCATAGGACGGGTAGCCATACCCGTAGCCGTATCCGGCCGGATAATAGCCGTCGTAGTAGGAGCTCGCGGCCGCAGCGCTGGCGATCCCGCCGATCAGCCCGAGAGCGGCGCCGGCGACCGCCGCGCCGGCGCGGTTTCGGCGATAGTAGCCGTAGCGGTAGGGATGGCCGCGGCGGCCGTAGACGGCGTGCCGCCGATAGCCGCGGTAGCGCGTGTAGGCGGCGGGCGCCGTGCTGGCGATGGCGTCGGCGCTGACGCCCGTGCTCCGGGCCTCGGCCGGGGCCGTTTGCGCGAGGCCGAGCGTCGCCGTGAAGGCGACGGCGCCGAGGCCGGCGAGAAGGCTGCGTTTCATTGAGGTCACTCCGTGGGCAACCCCCCGAGCGCTAACGATGGCGTCCGTGCGTGGTTCCGAGCCGCAGCGCCCGCGGCAGCCTTTGCGGATAGCGGCCGACGCGGCTATCACCAGAGCGGCGGGGCGACGGTCGCGAACGAGCCGTGCCCGGAAGCCAAGGAGGGGCCAGATGGGTTTCGAGCAGTATCACGAGCCGCCGGAAGAGCTGTCGCACAAGACCCGGACCTTCGCCCGCATGATCGCCTCCTTGATCGAGGAGGCCGAGGCGATCGGCTGGTACGAGCAGAGGATCTCGCTCGAGAAGGATTCCGAGGCGCGCGCGATCATGGAGAACGCGCAGAAGGAGGAGTTCAAGCACTTCGGCATGAACCTCGAATTCCTGCTCCGGCGCAAGGATGACTGGCGCACCGAGCTCAAGGAGATCCTGTTCACGACCGGCGACATCGTCGAGCGCGGCGAGGCCGGCGAGAAGAAGGTCGATTGAGCCCGCGTCGTGGAACGCTGCGACGTCGTCGTCATCGGCGCCGGCCATAACGGCCTCACCTGCGCCGCGTATCTCGCCAGGGCCGGGTTGCGGGTGAAGGTCGTCGAGCGCCGCCACATCGTCGGCGGCGCCGCGGTCACCGAGGAGTTCCACCCGGGCTTCCGCAACTCGGTCGCGTCCTACACGGTGAGCCTGCTCAACCCGAAGATCATCCGCGACCTCGACCTGCACCGGCATGGGCTGACGATCGTCGAGCGCCGCGCCCAGAACTTCCTGCCGCTCTTCGACGGGCGCTATCTCCTCTCCGGCGAGGGCCGCACCAAGGCTGAGATCGCGAAGTTCAGCAGCCGCGACGCCTTGCGCTACGACGCCTTCGCGGCGGAGCTCGAGCGCATCGCCGACGTGCTGCGAGCCCTTGTCCTGCAGGCGCCTCCGAACGTCGTCGAGGGCTGGTCGGCGCGCAGCATCGCGGAGCTGGCGCGGGCGGCGGCCGTCGGCGACCGGCTGCGGCGGCTGTCGATGCCGGACCGCCGCGCGCTCCTCGACCTGTTCACGAAATCCGCCGGCGACTATCTCGACGGCTGGTTCGAGGCCGAGCCGGTGAAGGCGCTCTTCGGCTTCGACGCGGTGGTCGGCAATTACGCGAGCCCGTATGCGCCGGGCTCCGCCTATGTGATGCTCCACCACGTCTTCGGCGAGGTGAACGGCAAGAAGGGCGTCTGGGGCCACGCGCTCGGCGGCATGAGCGCGATCAGCGACGCCATCGCCCGCGTCGCCCGCGCCGCCGGGGCCGAGATCGAAACCGGCGCGCCGGTGCGCCAAGTCATCGTCGAGAAAGGCCGCGCCGCCGGCGTCACCCTCGAAGACGGGCGGGCGATCCGCGCCGGCACGGTCGCCGCGAACGTCAATCCGAAGCTCCTTTACGACCGCATGGTGCCGAAAGACGCCGTCGCGGCCGATTTCGCCGCCCGCATGGCGCGCTGGCGCTGCGGCTCAGGCACCTTTCGGATGAACGTCGCGCTCTCGCGGCTTCCGAGCTTCACCGCCCTGCCCGGCTCTGCGCCTGCCGACCACCATAGCTCCGGGATCATCATCGCCCCGAGCCTCGCCTATATGGACCGGGCCTATCACGACGCCCGTGCGCACGGCTGGAGCCGCGAGCCGGTGATCGAGATGCTGATCCCGTCGACCCTCGACGACAGCCTGGCACCGAAGGGCGCGCATGTCGCGAGCCTGTTCTGCCAGCACGTCGCGCCGGAGCTTCCGGAGGGAAGGTCCTGGGACGATCATCGCGAGGAGGTCGCGGATCTCGTGATCGCCACCGTCGAGCGCTACGCCCCCGGCTTCAAGGACAGCGTCATCGCCCGCCAGGCGCTCTCGCCGCTCGACCTCGAACGCGTCTTCGGGCTCACTGGCGGCGACATCTTCCACGGCGCGCTGTCGCTCGACCAGCTGTTCTCTGC
>JAJKJG010000332.1 GCA_021154065.1 Methylobacterium sp. | reverse complement strand
TCGAGACGGCGGGGCCGGGCTTCAACGAGATCACCGCCGAGGTCGCCCGCTGGCTCGAGGGCACCGGCATCCGTGACGGGCTCCTCACCGCGTTCTGCCGCCACACCTCGGCGTCGCTGACGATCCAGGAGAACGCCGATCCGGACGTGCAGACCGACCTCATGACGGCGCTCGACCACCTCGCGCCGCGCGCGGCATCGTATGTGCACGACACCGAGGGGCCGGACGACATGCCGGCCCACATCCGCGCCATGCTGACCGGCGCCGCGGCGGCGATCCCGGTGCTCGGCGGCAAGCTCGCGCTCGGCACCTGGCAGGGGCTCTATCTCGTCGAGCACCGCGACCGCCCGCACCGGCGCGAGGTCGTGCTCCACGTCATCGGCGCCTGAGGCGCGAAGGCGCCCGAACCCTTACCGATTTCTTCGAATGCTGCTAAACCAGCGGCAACAAGCTGCACTGATTAAGAACAACAGGGGCCGGGTAACGTGGAAGGAAGCGCCATCCGCGTCGTCGTGGCGGACGATCATCCGCTGTTCCGCGGCGCGTTGCGCCAGGCCTTGGCCTCGCTCCTGCCCGGCGCCCACGTCATCGAGGCGAACGGGCTCGACGACCTCACCGCGACGCTCGCTCGGGAAGGCGACATCGACCTCGTCCTGCTCGATCTCACGATGCCGGGGGTGCAGGGCTTTTCCGGCCTCATCTACCTGCGCGCCCAGCACCCCGACGTGCCGGTGGTGATCGTGTCGGCGAACGAGGACCCGGTGGTGATCCGGCGCGCGATCGAGTTCGGCGCCGCCGGCTTCATCCCGAAATCGCTCGAGAGCGACCGCATCGGCAAGGCGATCCAGGCGGTGCTCGCCGGCGATGCCTGGGTCCCGCCCGACATCGAGCTTAGCGCCTCCGAGGACAAGGAGACGGCCGAGATGATGCGGCGGCTCGCGACCCTGACGCCGCAGCAGGTGCGGGTCTTGATGATGCTGTCCGAGGGGCTCCTCAACAAGCAGATCGCCTACGAGCTCGGCGTCTCGGAGGCGACCGTCAAGGCGCATGTCTCGGCGATCCTGCAGAAGCTCGGGGTCGAGAGCCGGACCCAGGCGGTGATCGCCTCCTCGAAGATCGGCGCGACGCTGCGCCCTGCCGCCGCCGCTCCCGAGTCGCTCTGAGCCGGCTCGGCGCGCCACGGTCCCCGGAATGAACGCGAACCTGCAGCGGTTCCTCGGCGGCTCGCCGGGCGCCGTCCTCGTCAAGCTGATCTTCCTGTCGCTCCTCGTCGGCGCCTTCATGGCGCTGATCGGGATCACGCCGGTCGGCCTGTTCGAGCGCATCCTGCGCATGCTCCGCGACGTCTTCGACCTCGGCTTCGAATCCATCCGCGAGGTCGGGCGCTGGCTCCTCTACGGGGCGATGGTCGTGGTGCCGCTCTGGCTCCTCTCCCGCCTCTTCGCCCGCCGGCGCTGAGCCATTTTCCGAGGAGGCGACCGTACCTGCCTCTCTTCGAGAAGCCGGGGCTCCGTTCAGGCGTAGTCCGCCAGGCAGAGCGTGACATCGCGCGGCTTCACCGGACGAGGCTTGTTGGCCATGACCGTCATGAGCACATCGAGCGACTGCGGCCCTTCCGCCCGCTGGGTGGCGAGATGGGGCAGGTAGTAGACCGGTTCGGCATCCGAGCGCAGCCAGTCCCAATCGATGAACTCGGCGAGGTCTGCATCGATCAAGCCGGCGTAACCGAGCAACGGGTCGCCCGGATCGAGCATGGGCTCGCGCATGGCGCGCGTGACCAGGCACACCCGACAAATGACATGGCCGGTGATCGGATCCTTCGAGCTCAGGACATATTCGCAATCGAGAATCTTGAGCCGGAACAGCCGGGCGAAATACTCCAGCAATGGAAGCGAGGGGAGCAGGTAGGCGTGACCCCCGAAACGGTTTTCCCGGTTGGCTGCGAAAATTGCCTCATGGTCGATGATGGCCGACGTTTCCAGGATCAGCAGTCCACCGTCCCGAACCAGGCTGCGCGCATGTGCGAGGCCGCCGAGCGGGTCGAGCATGTGGTACATGACGCCGGAAAAGACGACGACATCGAACGGCGCCTCGCCCGATTCGCGAAGGGCGGGGCGGAGATCCGCCAGCTTGATTCCATCGACGAAGTCGAATGTGGTCTCGTACGCGCGGCGGACCGCCGCGAGCTTCGAGCGGGTGTAGGTCGGCCGGTCATAGGCGATGACCCGGCCCGCACCCCGCCGGCAAAGCACGGTCGTGATCAAGCCTTCCATTGCGCCGATATCCAGGCACCTCCACCCCTTCGGCTCGGCCCTGCTGAGGGCGGCGCGGGGAAGCGCTGCGCTCGGGAAATCCTCTCCTTTCGTGAACACGCCTGGACGGAGCTCCACGCTATAGTACCAACCGGGCAGCGAGCCGATCTCCTCGTCGGAGAGCCCCACCAAGTCGTTCGGGATCGCCGACCAATCCACAAACAGGGAGCCCGTGCTCCGCTGTTCTGCGGATTCGGGGGCCTTCGACGCGGCGTCGCCGCGAAAAAAGGTTTGAGCCCATTGCGACGGCTGGAGGATCATCTGCCCTTTGTCCGTTTCGAGTTCGGTGTCGAGGAGCGTTTACGCCCGGGCGAGGTCTTCGGCATAGCCGCGCGAGGCTGACCCGTTCCGCCAAGGCCAAGTCTCATTCGAGCGCGAATGTGTCGAGAGCGTGGATCGGGAATTGCGGCTTTGCCGGCTGCCGGAGCTGCAGGGCTCAGATGGTGATCGGTACCGGGCCGCCATGGCACGGCTATGAAACCCTAGCGGAGCTCGCCCGCCGCGATGCGCGCCGCGTCGCGGCCGACCGCGTCCGCGAGCGGGGCCGCCGCGTCGTCGAGCCGGCCGCAGAGGCCGCGCTTGATCTCCTCGATCAGCGCCGGGCCCTTATAGACGAGCGCCGTGTAGAGCTGGACGAGCGACGCGCCGGCGCGGATCTTGGTCCAGGCGGCGTCAGCCGAGTCGACGCCGCCGACGCCGATCAGCGGCACCTTGCCCCCGACGCGCAGATAGGTTTCGGCGAGCATCGTCGTCGAAAGCCCGAAGAGCGGCTTGCCCGAGAGCCCGCCGCTTTCCTTGGCGAGCTCGCGCTCGCGCAGTTGCGGCGGGCGGGCGATCGTCGTGTTCGAGACGATGAGGCCGTCGACCCCGCGCCGGAGCGCCGTCGCGACGAGCGCGTCGAGCGCGTCGAGGGCAAGGTCCGGCGCGATCTTGAGGAGCAGCGCCGGGCGCGCGCTTGCCGCCGCGCCGGCCCGGTCGCGGGCTTCGGCGGCGCGCCCGAGGAGATCGTCGAGGAAGGCTTCGCCCTGAAGGTCGCGCAGGCCCGGCGTGTTCGGCGAGGAGACGTTGACGGTGAGGAAGTCGACGAGAGCGGCGAGCGCCTCGATGCAGGTCACGTAATCGCCGGCGCGGTCGGACGAATCCTTGTTCGCGCCGATGTTGACGCCGACGATGCCGCCGCGCCGCCGCCGCGCCGCGAGGCGTGCACGAATCTCAGGCAACCCGTCGCTATTGAGCCCGAGCCGGTTGATGACCGCCGCGTCGGCCGGCAGGCGGAACACCCGCGGCTTGGCGTTCCCGGACTGCGGCTTTGGCACGACGCCGCCGAGCTCGACGAAGCCGAAGCCGAGCGCGATGAGCGCGTCCGGCACCTCGCATTGCTTGTCGAAGCCGGCCGCGAGCCCGACCGGGTTCGGAAAGCGGCGCCCGAACGCCGCGACTTCGAGGCGCGGATCGTCCGCCGGCGCCGCGCCGTGCGGGGCGAGCGCCAGCGCCTTGATGGTGAGCTGATGGGCGGTCTCGGCATCGAGCGCGTGGAGCAGCGGGCGAGCGAGCGGGAAAAGCCCCGGGATCATGCCAGCTCCGGGAAGCGGTGGCGCCCGTCCGGGCCGAGACGCAAGGGCTTCACCCAGCGCACCGCCGACAGCGGCAGCGGCCCATAGAGATGCGGGAACAGCGCCCCGCCGCGGGACGGCTCATAGCGCAACGCGTCGCCGAGCGCCTCCGCCTCGACCGCGACGAGCACGAGATCGGCCTGCCCGGAGAAGTGCCTCGCGGCGGTCTCGGCGGCCTGCGCGGCGGTCGAGAAATGGATGAAGCCGTCGCCGCGATCGATCGGCGAGCCGGCGAAGGCGCCGGCGTCCTCGGCCGCGCGCCAGAGATTTTCCGGACAGATTTTGAAGATCAGCGGCATGAAGGGAGTGACGCGGCGGCTGCGGAGGATTAGACGGTATGGCTGCGACGGACAACGGTGGCCGGGGGGCTGCAAAAGAATTTCGCTGACCCCGATTGCATTTGCCGTCAAAACGGATTATTTCCTTTTTTAGGCTCGCGTTCCCACCTCAAAGAACCGCCTCCCTCTGGGTCTGCGCCATGCTCTCACACGACCGCATCTGGGCCGCGATCGACCGTCTGGCCGAACGCTACGGCATGTCCGCCTCGGGCCTCGCCCGAAAATCGGGGCTCGATGCCACGAGCTTCAACCGCTCGAAGCGCACGAGCCCGGACGGGCGCGACCGCTGGCCTTCCACCGAGTCGGTCGCCAAGGTGCTGCGCGCCACCGGCGCGAGCCTTGACGAGTTCCTGCGCCTGATCGAGCCCGGCATCGAGAAGAAGACCATGATCCCGCTCATCGGCATGACGCAGGCCGGCGGCGGGCGCCTGTTCACCGACGACGGCATGCCGACCGGCGGGCCGGGCTGGGAGGAGGTCGAGTTCCCCGACCTGTCGAACGAGAAGGTGTTCGCGCTCGAGGTCCAGGGCGATTCGATGGAGCCGCTCTACCGCGACGGCGACATCCTGATCGTCTCGCCGAGCGCCAACGCCCGCAAGGGCGACCGCGTCGTCGTCCGCACCACGAGCGGCGAGGTCACGGCGAAGGAGATCAAGCGCAAGACGGCAAAGAGCGTCGAGCTTAGGGCGCTGAACCCGGGCCACCCCGACCGCACCATTCCGGCAAGCGAGATCGCCTGGATCGCGCGCGTGATGTGGGCGCGGCAGTAGCGCGGGACTGCAGATCCCGCGGTGCGGATCGGCTAAATCTCGATCAGCTCAAGTTCAACGCTGCCAGGACGTCGGCGACGCGCTGCCGAGCCGCGCCGGCGAGCGGCAGCAGCGGGCGCGGCGGCTCGGCGCGGCAGATGCCGAGCAGATCGGCGCTGGCGTAGATCACGCGCAAGCTGGAGAACTCCTTGAACAGGCTCCAGAGCGGTTCCAAGCGCTCGTTGAGCAGGCGCGCCCCCGAATCATCGCCCTTCCGGACCGCCTCGACGATCGCCATGCTGACTCGTGGAAACAGGCCGGCGATCACGCTGTACCAGGCGTCGCCGCCGGCGATGAGCGCCTCCACCGACCTCCAGTCACCGCTGTAGCCGAGCGAGAACCCGTCCGGCACGAGGCCGCGGAGCTCCGCCAGATGCGCGGCGACGGCCTGCGGCTCCGGGGCGGGACTCTTCACGGCGATGATGCCCGGCAGGCGGCTCAGTCGGCCGACGAGCGCCGGGCTGAAGCGGAAATGCGTGGTGGCGGGATTGTCGTAGATGCAGAGCGGCAGCCCGCTCGCTCGCGCCACCGTGGCGAAGTGTTGAAACACCTCCTCCTCGGCGAGCGGCGTGTAGGACACGGGCGCCAGAAGGCCGGCGGCCGCTCCGGCGGCCTTCGCGTCCTCGGCGAGCCGCACGGCGTCATCGGTGCGCAGCGCGCCGACCCCGACAAGGATGGGGGCCTTCCCGCCAGCCTCCTCGATCGCGGCATCGAGCGCGCGGCGACGCTCGATGCGCGAAAGATAGGCATAGGTGCCGGTGCTGCCGAGGAGGCCGATGGAGTCGACCTTAGCGGCACACAGCGAGGCGACGAGCCTGCGAAGGGCGTCAACCTCAACCCGACCCTCGGCGTCCGCCGGCGTGATCGGGAAAGCGGAAAGCCCCTTCAGAAGCATCGGCACCTCGTTCTCCGCATCGCCGGGTGAGACTTGGCCTCCTGAACCTATTCCGCCGCCGGGCGCGCCCGTTCCGCCACGAACGCCTCGTGCTCGCGCAGAAGCTCGCCGGCAAGCGCGCGGGCGATGAGGGCGCGGGTCTCGGCGACGCCGTAGAGAGCGACGAAGGAGCCGAAGCGCGGGCCGCGCTCCTCGCCGAGCAGGATCTGGTAGATCGTCGCGAACCAGGTCTGGGCGACGCCGGGGCGCCCGTCGGGGCTCTTCGACTTGCCGGAGGTGTCGGGGAAATGCCGGCGCCCGACCTCGTAGACGACGGCCTGCAGGGCCTCGGCATCGGTCGAGCCTTCATGGGAGGCAAGCGCCTCGGCAAGCTCCGACAGCGCCGCACGCTCGGCCTCGTTCGGCAGCCGGTAGCGCTTCGCCGGTCGAACGAAATCGCGATAGTAGCGCACGGCGTGGCCGACGAGCCGGTCGAGCCGCGGATGCGTCGCCGGCGACACGCCGGGCGCGTAGCGGCGGATGAAGCCCCAGAGCACGCCCGCGTCCTCGGAATTCGCGACCGCGACGAGGTTCATGAGCATCGAGAACGAAAGGGAGGCTGCCTTCCCGGCAGGCGCGCCGCTCGTCACGAGCTCGGGCGCCGGCGGCGCGCCGGCGTGGATGTGCCAGACCGGGTTTCCGAGCCTGGTTTTGGCATCCTGGCCCGGGAATTTCTCGAGGAAAGCCAGATAATCGTCGACATGGCGCGGGATCACGTCGAAGAACAGCCGCTTCGCCTCGCGCGGCCGGTTGTACATAAAGAGCGAGAGACTTTCCGGCGTGCCGTAGGCGAGCCAGTCGTCGATCGTCAGGCCGTTTCCCAATGATTTCGAGATCTTGCGGCCCTTCTCGTCGAGGAAGAGCTCGTAGTTGAAGCTTTCCGGCGGCTCGCCGCCGATGGCGCGCGCGATCTCGCCGGAAAGCTTGACGGAATCGATGAGGTCCTTGCCAGCCATCTCATAGTCGACGCCGAGCGCGACCCAGCGCATCGCCCAGTCCGGCTTCCACTGCAGCTTGGCGCGCCCGCCGGTGACCGGCGTCTCGAAGCGCTCGCCGGTCCCGGGATCGCGCCAGACGATCGTGCCGGCGTCAGGCCGTACCTCGTCGATCGGCACCTGCATGACCTCGCCAGTGCGCGGATGCAGAGGCAGGAAGGGCGAGTAGGTCTGCTGGCGCTCCTCGCGCAGCGACGGCAGCATGATCGCCATCACGGCGTCGTAGCGCTCGAGCACGGTGAGCAGCGTCGCGTCGAAACGGCCGGAGCGGTAGCACTCGGTCGCCGACAGGAACTCGTAATCGAAGCCGAAGGCGTCGAGGAAGGCACGCAGCCGCGCGTTGTTGTGCGCGCCGAAGCTCGCATGCGTCCCGAACGGATCCGGCACCTCGGACAGCGGCTTGCCGAGGTGGGGCGCGATGAACTCGCGGTTCGGCACGTTGTCCGGCAGCTTCCGCAGGCCGTCCATGTCGTCCGAGAAGGCGATCAGGTGAGTCTTGACCTTGTCGCCGGTGAGCACGCGGAAGGCGTGGCGCACCATCGAGGTGCGCGCGACCTCGCCGAAGGTGCCGATATGCGGCAGTCCCGAAGGCCCGTAGCCGGTCTCGAACAGCGCCTCGTTCTTGCCGGTGCGCTCGAGCCGGGAGACGAGCTTGCGCGCCTCCTCGAACGGCCACGCGGCCGCGCTCTGCGCAGCCTCGGCGAGGGCAGGCTCGATGGAAATCGCGGACATCGTCAGAACGGGCTTACCGGGAAGAAGCGCAGGTACAGCTCGGCATATTTGCCCTCGTCCCACAACCGCTGCAGCGCGTGGTCGAAGGCGCGGCGCAGGAGCTCGTCGTCCTTGCGCACGATGAAGCCGATGCCTTCGCCGAAGAAGCGGCTCTCGATGTAGGGCCCGCCGATGAAGCCGCAGCATCCGGCGGCGTCAGTGCCGCCGAGCCAGAGCGAAAGCCCGAGCCCGTCGCCGAACACGTAGTCGGCTTCGCCGCGCCGCACCGCGCCTTCGGCGGCGATCAGATCCTCGAAGCCGCGCACCGTCGCGCGCGCGAAGAAGGCTTTCAGATACGCCTCGTGGGCGGTCCCCTGCACGACGGCGACGGTGCGGCCGTCGAGCGCGCGCGGGTTCGGCTCCGGCTGGCCCTTGTCGGCGCGCGCCGCAAAACGCGCCGGGAACCGGAAATACGGCAAGGTCACCGAGAAACGCCGGCGCAGCGCCGGCGTGATCGGCATCGCGGCGGCGATGACGTCGCCGCGCGCTTCCGACAGGGCGTCGGCGAGGGTGTCGAAACGGCGGGCCTGGATGGTGCAGGTGATGCCGAGGCGCTCGCAGGCGGCGCGCGCGAGCTCGACCGAGAACCCGGTCGGCGCGCCGTCCGGGCCGACGAAATGCAGCGGCGGAAAGTCGTCGTCGGTCAGGAAGCGGACCGTGCGCAGGCCGGAAAGGTCGGGGCGCTCCTGACGGGCGCGCGGGTCCCACAGGTTCGGGATCGCGACGTCCTGGGCAACGGCGGGAGCGGCGGCCGCGAGCCCGGCAACCCACCCGAGCAGGGACAGGACCATACGACTAAAGTTCATGGCACGTTGACGGCGCGCAATCCTTACGGTTGCGGGACATCTGCTCCTCTTCTGGAC
>JAJKJG010000331.1 GCA_021154065.1 Methylobacterium sp. | reverse complement strand
TCCCGCAAGGGTTCATTGTACATCCGCATAAGAAGCACCCTAACGGACGCTGGATCGTCCGCGGTCACGAGCCGCAGCCTATCGCTTGCGTTCAGCCCACAGCCGACGCTGCGGGCCGTCTCGGCATAGGCCGCCAGATGTTTGCGGGCGCGCCGGACTCCCACTGTTCGGCCGTATAGCGACAGGAGTTCCTCATAATGCTCGACCGCCGCTCCGGTCTTCTGCTCCGCGGTCGGCTCGACAACCGGCTCACCGGCGAGCGCCGCCGCGATCTGCCCGATTACCCAGGGCCGGCCCATTGCGGCCCGGCCCACCATGACGGCGCTCGCCCGCGACGCGCGCAGGCACCGCCGCGCGTCCCGAACGGAGGAAATATCCCCATTGGCGATCACCGGGATGGCGACTGCGTCCGCGACGCCCGCAATGGCCGTCCAATCGGCGGAGCCCTTGTAAAACTGCTGGCGCGTGCGGCCGTGAACCGTTACGGCCTGAACGCCCAACGCCTCCGCCCGGCGCGCGAGGTCGGGCGCGCTGAGGCTGCGTTCGTCCCAGCCGAGCCGCATCTTGACCGTCACCGGGATCGACACGGCATTTACCGTCGCGGCGATCAGGCGCGCGGCATGGTCGAGATCGCGCATCAGCGCTGAGCCGGCGTCGCCGCCGGTCACGCGCTTGGCCGGACAACCCATGTTGATGTCGATGATCTGCGCGCCCGAGGCTTCGGCCAACCGGGCCGCTTCGGCCATCCAGTCGGGCGCGCAGCCGGCAAGCTGGATGACATGGGGATGAATCCCCTCGCCTTCCGCGTGCAGCCGCGCCTCTTCCGAGCCGCCGACGAACTCGTCCGAAGCCACCATCTCCGATACGACGAGACCGGCCCCGAACCGCATTGCGATGCGCCGGAACGCGACATCAGTGACACCGGAAAGAGGCGCGAGAACGCATGGCCACTTCACGTGGACGCCGCCCACAGAGAAGGCTTTATCGCCTATTTTTTGCTCAAAGACCATTCTGCATAAAAAATAGCCAATCTGACGTGAAGCGCAAGCGCGAGAGTAACAGCTTCACCCGTAATCCGTCGACGGCTGCTCAGTCAGGTGGCCGGAGGGGTGCTGTTCACGCGCTTTCGATCATGTCGCGGATGCGGGCGGCGAGCGCCTCGATGGCGAAGGGCTTTGTGATCATCTGCATGCCCGGCTCCAGAAACCCGTTCGCGATGGTGGCGTTCTCGGCGTAGCCCGTCATGAACAAGACCTTCAGGCCCGGCCGCTGCCGCCGCCCGGCGTCGGCGAGCTGCCGGCCGTTCAGGCCCGGCAGGCCGACATCCGTGACAAGCAGATCGACCCGCAGGTCGGACTGCAACAGCTTCAGCCCCGACGGACCATCGGCCGCCTCGACCGCCCGGTAGCCGAGCTCTTCCAGCACGTCGACGACGAGGTCGCGCACCGCCGCCTCGTCCTCCACCACCAGAACCACCTCGCCATGCTCGGCCCGGTGCGCCTCGGTGAGGCCTGGCTTCCCTTCGTCGGCGTGTTCCGTCGCGCCATAGTAGCGCGGCAGATAGAGCTTGACGGTCGTCCCCTGTCCGACCTCGGAGTAGATCCTGGCGTAGCCCTCCGACTGGCGCGCGAAGCCGTAGATCATGGACAGGCCCAAGCCCGTGCCCTGGCCGATCGGCTTGGTGGTGAAGAACGGATCGAACGCTTTCGCGATCACGTCCGGCGTCATGCCGGTGCCCGTGTCGGTGACGCAGATGCAGATGTATTGGCCCGGCCGGACCTCGCGCTGCTGCGCCGCATAGGCGTTGTCGAGGTGCGCGTTGCAGGTTTCGATCGTAAGTTTGCCGCCCTTCGGCATCGCGTCGCGCGCGTTGATCGCGAGGTTCAGGATCGCGCTTTCGAGCTGGTGCGGGTCGCACCGCGTGAGCCAGAGCCCGCCGGCGGTGACGATTTCGAGGCGGACGGCCTCGCCGATGGTGCGCCGGAGCAGCTCCTCCATGCCGGTGACGAGCCGGTTGGCGTTGACGGGCTTGGGGTCGAGCGGCTGGCGGCGCGAGAAGGCGAGCAGACGGTGCGTGAGGGCCGCGGCGCGGTTGGCGGCGGTCATGGCGGCGCTGGCGTAGCGTTCGATGTCGCCGGTCCGGCCTTGGCTGACGCGGCGTTGCAGCATATCGAGGGAGCCGATGACGCCGGTGAGCAGGTTGTTGAAGTCGTGGGCGATGCCGCCCGTGAGCTGGCCCACCGCCTCCATCTTCTGCGCCTGGCGCAACTGCTCCTCGGCGCTCTGGCGCTCCTCCATCTCGGCGTGCAGGCGCTCGTTGGCGGCCTGAAGCTCGGCCGTGCGCTCGGCGACCCGCCGCTCGAGCAGCCGCTCGGCCTTGACGTGCTCGCTGACATCGACGTTGGTGCCGAACCAGCGGACGATCCGCCCCTGCTCGTCGCGGATCGGCACGATCTGCGTCAGGAAAGGCCGGAACACGCCATCCGCGCCCTTGAGCGGAAACGTCATCTCGAACGGCTCGCCCGTGGCGAGGGAGTGCTTCCAGCGCGCGACGACGCCCGGCAACTGCTCGGGGTCGTGCACCGCCTCCCAGCCCCACCCTTCCTGGCTCTCGGGGGAGGTGCCGGTGTATTCGTACCAGCGCCGGTTGTACCAGAAGATGTGCCCGTTGGCGTAAACGATCCAGCACAGCGTGGGGATATTGTCGGCGAGCGCATAAAACTCCTCGCCGCGCAGCCGCAGCGCCTCCCCGGCCGTCTTGCGCTCGGTGATGTCGATCGAAACGGTGAGAACGGTGAGCGGCCGCCCGGCGGCGTCACGGATCGGGCTCACGCTATTGTTGACCCAAACGGCGGACCCGTCAGGGCGGCAGTAACGCTTTTCGATCTCGAACGGCTCGCCAGCCTCAATCGCGCGTTGGAACAGGAAGGCGTTGCGAGGCAGGTCATCGGGATGCGTGATGTCCTGCGTGCGCATCCCGATCAACTCTTCGCGCGTGCGGCCGACGATCTCGCAGTAGCGGTCGTTCATGCGCAGGAACCGGCCGTCGAGATCCTTTTCGACGAGACCCGCTGCGGCTTGGCTGAAGATCGCGCTGAGCTGCTCCTCGCTGTCGCGCAGGCGCTCCTCGGTCCGGCGGCGCTCGTCGAGTTCCCGCTGCGCGGCCCGGAAGAGCCGGGCGTTGTCGATGGCGATCGCCGCCTGCGCCGCCATGCCGACCATCAGCCGTTCGTGGCGCTCGTTGAACCGACCGGGCTCGGGATGGCCGAAGAACAAGCCGCCGGTCACCTCGCCCGAGCGCGACGTGACCGGTACTGCGAGATAGCTTCTGACCGGCAAGTGCCCTTCCGGCATGCCTCGGTGTGGATCGTTCTTGCCGTAGCGCGGATCGGCCAGAATGTCGTCGGAGCGAACGACGCCCTCGCCCTTGAAGGTCGGCGCGAACACCGCGGTGTTGCGCGGCATCGGAAAGCGCTCGAACGCCGAGCGGTCCACGCCCGACAGCGTGTAGAGCATATAGCTCTCGCCCGCCTCGTCCAGGACGTTGTAGAAGAACCGGCCGAACGCCGCCCCGGTGAGTTCGACCCCGGCGTCCGTCACCATCTGGACGATGCGCTCGAGGTCGAGCTCCCCAGCGAGCGCGGCGCCGGTGCGGTTCAAGGTCTCGAGGGTGCGGGTCTCCTCCCGCAGCGCTTCCTCGGAGGCGCGCTGGTCGGTCACATCGGTGTGGACGCCGACCCATTCGCGCAGCTCGCCGTCCGCGTCGAAGATAGGGATCGCCCGGATCGAGAACCGCCGCCACACGCCGTCGTGGCAGCGAACGCGGTGTTCGAACGCGAACACCCGCCGCTCGGGGACGGCTGCGTTCCAAGCGTCGATCGTCGCCTGCACATAATCGGGATGAACGGCCGCCGACCAGCCGTAGCCCTGGTACTCATCTCTGCTCTGCCCGGTGAGCGCCGCCCAGCCAGGCTGTTCGCCCTCCATCATGCCCGCTGCGCTGTTCGTCCAAAGCACGCCTTGCACCGCGTCGACTGCGGCCCGGAAACGGTCGTTGCTCGCCCGCAGCGCCGCCTCGGCGCGTTTGCGCTCGGTCACGTCAACGAAAGTGCAAATCGCGCCCTGAAGCTCACCGTTGGGCCGGATCGGGTGAACCCGGTACTCGACCGGGAAACTTGCGCCGTCGAGGCGGAAGAACAGCTCGCCCTCGACGTGCGCCGGCTCCCCGGTCTGCGCCGTCCTGTAGATGGGGCAGTCGTGCCGCGGATAATGCGAGCCGTCGGGGTGCGAGTGGTGGATCAGGTTGTGCAGCTTGCGGCCGATCGCGTCTTCCTCGCGCTCGAAGCCCAGCATGCGCAGGAACGCCGCGTTGCAGAGCGTCGTCGTGCCCTCGCGATCGACCGAGTAGAAGCCCTCCGCGGTCGAGTCGAGAAGCAGGCGCAGATAGGCCTCGCTCGCGCGTAGCGCGTCCTCCGCGCGCTTGCGTTCGCTGATATCGACGCAGGCGCCGGCCATGTAAGCCGGCTTGCCATCATCATCACGAACGGTTTTCCCGCGGTCGTAGAGCCAGTGGATGCCGCCGTCCGGCCAGACGACCCGGAACTCCATCTCGAAGTCGGCGCCTTCGGGGGCGCAACGCTCGCAGCGCTCGACGATGCCGGCGTGATCGTCCGGGTGGACCATGGCGAGGAACTGGTCAAGGCTGCGCGCCGTCTGCCCGGGCGCTAAGCCGAACAGGCGGTCGAGCGCTTCGTCCCACTCCAGCGCGTTGGTCCGAATGTCCCAACGGAACGTGCCCGTGCCGCTCGCCTCGAGCGCGGCGCGCAAGCGCTCCTCTCCGGCGCGCGCGGCCTTGCTGGCCTGATGATGCTCCGTGCGGTCGCGCAGGATCTTGAGATAGCCGATGTGCTCGCCGGTTCCCTCGTCCTCGAAGCGCATCATCAGGCCGGATGCCCAGAAGCGCGTGCCGTCTTTGCGCAGGTGCCAGCGCTCGTCCTCGGCCCGGCCGATCTCGCGCGCCTTCGTCATCTCCGCGTCGCATGCCTCGCGCGCTCGATCTGGGGGGTAAAGATCATGCAGGCGTGCCGGCCGACAGCTTCCGCTTCGGACCAGCCGAGCAACGTCTCGGCGCCGGGGTTCCAGCTCGTGATCACCCCTTCGAGGTCGGTCGTGAAAATCGCGAAGTCCGTGGCGTTTTCCAGGATGAGCTGGGCCATGCGGTCGCTGGAAGGCATGGGCTCGCGCCTTGTCTCGATATGGCTCGTCAAGGCGCTACTCCGCCATGGAGATGCGGCAGAGGGACCAGTAGTCATCGCCAAGCTGACTGGAGAAGGATGAGCATCACATCGGCGGTCAGAACCGCGGCGCGGGTCATAAGACCCGCCGCGTAATAATCGTCTCAGCGCCCAGGTTCAAGGCGACGTCGGTTATCGAGAGCACGTTCCCCTTCTCCGGGAGACAATCCAACGCACCAGCTATATGCCGGTTCCTGGCGCAAGGCCGGCGGACGACAGTGAGCGCTTGGCCGTGCTCGCCGCGATGCCGCCGCACACGGCATGCTATAAGGTCGAGAAGTCTAACCGGAGGCGCAGGGCATGTCCGATTTTCACGGCCATTTCGTCTGGTACGAGCTGATGACCACCGACACGGGGGGCGCAAAGACTTTTTATGGCGATGTGGTGGGCTGGGGCGCTCAGGACGTGCCAATGCCCGGCATGACCTACACCCTGTTCACTCTAAATGAGACGCATGTCGCCGGACTCATGAACTTGCCGGAGGACGCCCGCAAGATGGGCGCGCCGCCAAGCTGGATCGGCTATGTCGCCGTCCATGACGTGGACGCCAGCGCCGAGGAGGCGAAGCGCCTCGGCGGCGCCGTGCACGTTCCGCCGTGCGACATCCCGAACGTCGGCCGCTTCTCGATCATCGCCGACCCGCAGGGAGCGACGCTTGCCCTGTTCAAGTCGTCGCGTCCCGAGCAGGATCAGCTGCCCGAGCCGATGGCGCCGGGCCGCACCGGCTGGCACGAGCTGCTTGCGACCGACTAGATGAAAGCGTTCGCGTTCTACAGCGACCTGTTCGGTTGGCAGAAGGCCGAAGCCGTCCCGATGGGCGAGATGGGCGTGTACCAACTCTTCTCCGCCGGCGGGCCGGCCATCGGCGGCCTATTCAACAAGCCGCCGATGATCCCGGTCCCGTTCTGGCTCTACTACTTCACGGTCCTGG
>JAJKJG010000330.1 GCA_021154065.1 Methylobacterium sp. | reverse complement strand
TATCAGCCGAGTCTCAAATCCGCAGAAGATCCCGGCGGACAACTTCTCCAATGGGCAGTGGAGGCTCCTCCGTCGCCCCCTGGCCAGCGCAGAGGCAAGCGCGTTATAGCTGGCCGAACCCGCGATCGGCCCTGACGCCGCGCCCTCCCTTGCGTCCGGCCTGGACAAGGACAGCGATCCATGACCCTCGACACCGCCGTCGCCGACGCGCTGCGCGCGACCACCACCGGGACGATCCACACCATCCTCCTGAAAAAGGGCATCCGCCGCACCTGGATGCGGGGGCCGCGGCCGATGTTCGGCGCAGCCGAGCGGGTCGTCGGCCCCGCCTTTACGCTCCGCTTCGTGCCGGCCCGCGAGGATCTCGCGACCCCGGAGTCGTGGTCGAGCCCGCGCTCGACCCGCGGGGCCATCGAGGACATGCCGGAGGGCTGCGTGGCGGTCGTCGACGCCCTCGGCGTTCAGGACGCCGGCATCTTCGGCGACATCCTATGCGCCCGCATGAAGAAGCGCGGCGTCGCGGCGCTTGTCACCGATGGGGCCATGCGCGACGGGGCCGGCGTCGACGCGACGGGATTGCCGGTCTGGTGCGCCGGCGTCGCCGCCCCGGCCTCGGTCGCGGGCCTGACCTTCGTCGGCTGGCAGGAGCCGGTCGGCTGCGGCGGAGTCGCCGTGTTTCCAAACGACGTGATCGTGGCGGACGGCGACGGCGCGGTCGTCATCCCGGCGGCGCTTGCCGAGGAGGTCGCCAAGGCGGGACCGGAGCAGGAGTTGCTCGAACTCTGGATCATGCGGGAAATCGACAAAGGCGCGCCCCTTCCCGGCCTCTACCCGCCAAACGCCGAGACGCGGGCGCGCTACGAGGCCGAGCGCAAGAGCTGAGGTTTTTAGACCCGGCTTGGTCCCCGGCTGCGACCGGAAAACCGGGGGCGGCGGGGGCCGCCCTACGCTTACGAAAACGGTCGCGCCGCTACTGAACGCGCGCCTTCTGCCGCGGATCGTCCTTCGGGTCTACGTAGGTGATGCCCCAGGGCCCGTTGGTGCTGATCTGCATAACGGCGTCCTCGTCGACCGAGGCGTAATGAGCCATTCCCGTCGGCATCGCAAAGAAGCTGCCCGCGGGCAAAGCCTGAGCCTTGCCGAGGTCGGCGGTTTCTCCCATTCCCAACCGGAACGCTCCCGAGATCACGGTCACGGCTTCCATCGTGGGATGCGTATGCGGCCCGATGCGATAGCCTTTCGGAAACTTAAGCCGCATCACGAACAGCCCCTCCTTGGCGGGATCGCCGTGCAGGACCGCCATTTCCGCTCCCGGCGGAAGGCTGGCGGGTCCGGGGCTCCACTTGATCTCCTGGGAGGAAACGATCGTGTGAGCCGGCGCATTCCCGATCTGCGCCAGGGCCCCGGACGAGGCGCCCGCGAGCGCGATGAGGCCGATCGCCAAGGGTTGCAATATCGTCTTCATGGCGAACCTCCGCTGTTGAACCTTCAAGCCTTTATTTTACACCCGAGGTTCTGGACGCTCCAAATGCCGCGTCCTGGGAGAGGCGCTGTCCTTGTTCTACGTACTGTCGAAAGTGTTCTGGTTCTTCGCGACGCCGTCCAACTTTCTGGCGACCCTGACGCTGGTGGGCGCAGCGCTCGCGTTGACCAAGCGCCTGCGCCGTTTCGGCGCTTGGCTGGCTGTTGTCGGCGTCGTCGGGCTGCTCTTCGCCGGCCTGTCGCCGCTCGCCAACTGGGTCATCCTGCCGCTAGAGGACCGCTTTCCGGCGTTCCGTGACGACGGCCGCGCGGTCGACGGCGTCGTCGTGCTCGGCGGCGCGGTGCAGGCCGAGGAGTCGTTCGGCCGGGAGCAGCTCACCGTCAACGAGGCCGGTGAGCGCGTGATTGCGCTCGCCGACCTCGCCCGACGCTATCCGGGCGCCCGAATCGTGTTCTCAGGCGGCGGCGGGACTTTGCTCACCGAGGAGGCGCCCGAGGCCGATGCGCTGGCGCGGTTCATGGACGCGCTCGGCATTCCACGGCAGCGCGTTCTGTTCGAGAACCAGTCGCGCACGACCTTCGAGAACGCGGTCTACACGCGCCGGCTGATCGAGCCGAGGCCGGGCGAGCGCTGGCTTCTCGTCACCTCGGCCTGGCACATGCCGCGGGCGGTCGGGTGCTTCCGCCGGGCGGGCTTTCCGGTGACGGCCTATCCGGTGGATTTCCGCACGCGCGGCCCAAGCGACGCGTGGCGCACGTTCACCTTCGTCTCCGAGGGACTGCGGCGTCTCGATCTGTCGGCCAAAGAATGGGCCGGGCTGATCGGCTACCGTTTGGTCGGACACATCGACGCGCTGTTTCCGGGACCGTGATTGACAGCCGGGGCCATCACGGTCCCGGCGAGCCGCGCAGCGCCTCGGGGAAAGGGCCATGAACCGTCGCTGCCGACTGGAGATGGACCAGCGCCGCGAATCGCCGGACCAAGCCCAGTGAGACAGGAGGGGCTGTCGCGCTGGATGGGAGAGCCGCGGCGTCCGGCGGCGCGGCGCGTGTTGTTCTCGCCGCAGGGAGCCCCTACATCTGCCGTCCACCCTCGACGCGGGACCTCGCCGACTCGGAGAATCCTTTTACGATGATCCGCCCCCTTCTCGCCGCGCTCGCGCTCGGCTTCTCGCTTGCGACCGCCGCCGACGCCCAGGAGCGCGTCGTCAACGTCTACAACTGGTCGGACTACATCGACCCCAAGGTGCTGGAAGACTTCACGAAAGAGACTGGCATCCGCGTCACCTACGACACCTACGACAACAACGAGATCGTCGAGACCAAGCTTTTGGCCGGCCAGTCCGGCTACGACATCGTCGTGCCCTCGGGTCCGTTCCTGCAACGCCTCATCAGGGCGGGCGTGTTCCAGAAGCTTGACAAGGCGAAACTGCCGAACCTCCCCAATCTCTGGCCCGAGATCATGCAGCGCCTCGCCGCCTTCGATCCCGGCAACCAAGACGCGGTCCCGTACATGTGGGGAACGACCGGCATCGGCGTCAACGTGAAAAAGGTGCGCGAGCGCCTCGGCGACATGCCGCTCAACACCTGGGACATCGTGCTGAAGCCCGAGCTGATCGGGAAGCTCAAGGACTGCGGCGTCCAAATGCTCGACGCGCCCGAAGACGTTTTTCCGGGCGTGCTCAACTATCTCGGCCTCAACCCGGATTCGAAGCGGCAGGAGGACTTACAGCGGGCGGGCGACGTCCTGTTCCGCATCCGCGGCGCCGTGCAAAAGTTCCATTCGTCCGAGTACATCAACGCCCTCGCCAACGGCGACATTTGCTTGGCGGTCGGCTACTCGGGCGATATCTTGCAAGCGAAAAAACGCGCCGAGGAGGCCAAGAACGGCGTCGAAATCGCCTATCTGATCCCGCGCGAAGGCGCGCTGATGTGGTTCGACTCCTTCGCCGTCCCCGCCGACGCCAAGAACGTCGCCGAGGCGCACGCGTTCATCGACTACATGATGCGCCCGCAGGTCGCGGCGGCGAACACCAACTTCGTGTCCTACGCCTCGGGCAACCTCGCGGCCAAGCCGTTCGTGAAACCCGACATCCTCAACAATCCGGGCATCTATCCCGACGAGGCCACCTTCAAGCGCCTGTTCACCAATACCGCCTACGACGATCGGGCCCAGCGTCTCATCACGCGCCTGTGGACGCGGGTGAAGACGGGCCGTTGAACGCGAAGGCGTTCAGCGACCCGCCCTCGGCTTGACCCGAGGGCCTCGATTTCAAAAAGGCGCCCGCCTACTCGACGCTCGGCCAGGACTGCGGGACATAACCATAGCCGTCGCCGCGCCGGGTCACATGGCCGACGCCGGGGAACGGCAGGTGCATCCCCGCGACCAGCAGCCGGTTCGGCGGCCGCCTGGTCGAACACGCGCTTGCGGCTGGCGGCGGCCTGGTTCGGGGCGGTGTCGAAGGTGATCGACCAATCGGGCTGCTGGAACTGAAGCGCCGCCGCATGAACGATGTCGCCCCAGACGAGAAGCTGCGATGGACCGGACGCGACGCGGACCATCGAATGCCCCGGCGTATGGCCGGGCGCGGCTTCCAGCGTGAGACCCGGAACCGCCTCGCCCGAACCCACGCGCCGGATGCGGCCCGCATAGGGCTTCAAGGCTTCCCGCGCGAAAGTGAAAAACGGCTGCGCGTCGGCCGGGGCGCGGGAGGCGACGCCCTCGTCCATCCAGAAAGCGTAATCGGCCTCCGAAACCACGAGTTGGGCGTTCGGAAAGGCCGGCCGGCCAGCCGGCGCGAGGCCGCCGACGTGATCGGGGTGAAGATGCGTGAGGACGACGACGTCGATGGCCGCCGGGTCGACGCCAGCTGCGGCAAAATTTTTCGGCAAGCGGCCGAGGTCGGGGCCGAAGCCGGGCGCCGGCCCCAGCCCTGTGTCGATCAGCGCAAGCCGGTCGCCGGTGTTGATCACGTAGGCGTTCACAAACGTCCGGATCGGCCCTTGCGGCGGGAGAGCGGCTTGGCTCAGGAGTTGCGCCGCCTCCTGCGATTTTTGCTGCGCCGCCGGAAACAGCTCCGCGCCGAGGCCGAGCGTCCCGTCCGTGACGGCCGTCACCGAAAACGCGCCGACCTTGAAACGATAGACCGGCGGCGTCTCCGCGCCCGGCAGCGGCGCGCGAGCGACGGCGGGAGCGAGCGGCGGCGCCGTCGCAGCCGTCAGGATGGCGGGAGCGGCGAGCAGGGAACGGCGGGTCAACATGGCGGCGCTCCGGTTTCGGCCTGTCGGGAGCCTGCGGGTTGCGGCTACGCCGCCTGCGGGGCCGAGGTCTGGGTCATGATGGCGTACAGTGCGTCCGCGTCGCGCGCGGCGCGGATGCGATCAAGAAGGCCCGGCTCGCGCAGCACGCGGGCGACCCTGGCGAGCGCCTTGAGATGGTCCGCGCCGGCGCCTTCGGGCGCGAGCAGGAGGAACAGGATATCGACCGGCTGGGCGTCGAGGGCTTCGAAGTCGATCGGCCGGTCGAGCCTGGCCAGCAGGCCGAAGAGACGGTCGAGCTTAGGCAGTTTGCCGTGCGGGATCGCGATGCCCTCGCCGATGCCGGTCGAGCCGAGGCGCTCGCGCTGCAGCAGCGTCTCGTAAATCAGGCGTTCTTCAAGTCCGGTGAGCCGCGCCGCGTGAGCGGCGAGTTCGTGCAGCGCCTGTTTTTTGCCGCTGACCCGCAAGGCGGGCAGCACGGCTTCGGGATTGAAAAATTCCAGCACGGGCATTCGGTCTGATCGGGATCACAAGAGCAAGACGGAGGCGGCCCGGTCGCGAGAGCCAAGCAAGCCATAGGCCAACATCAAGATATGGGAGGGCGCGTTTCAGCGGAGGAGGGTCGGTCCATTCGTCTCAGGCGCCCATATACGATCAGGCGCGGCTGACGCCAGCCGCGCATGGCTGAACCCTCTCGCCCCGAATCGTCGCCTGACGGTGCCGCCCGATCATGGTTTGAAGAGGGCTGCGGCAAGGCATGACCGGGCCCGCCCGGATCACCGCAGGGCGGCGACCTGCCTCTCGCGGCGACGCTCGATGGACGAGGGAATGCGCAGGGACTCCCGATATTTCGCGACCGTGCGCCGGGCGATGTCAACGCCTTCGCTTTTAAGCCTCTGAACCAGCGCGTCGTCCGAGAGGACGCCATCGGCGCGCTCTCCCTCGATGAGTTGCTTGATGCGGTGGCGCACCGCCTCCGAGGAATGCGCCTCCGCGCCGGCGGCGCCGGGAATGGCGGCCGTGAAAAAGTACTTCATTTCAAAGGCGCCGCGGCTCGTTCCGATCGACTTGTTCGAGGTCACGCGCGACACGGTCGACTCATGCATGCCGATGGCGTCCGCCACCGTCTTGAGATTGAGCGGGCGCAGGTGCGCGACTCCATGGGCGAAAAACCCGTCCTGCTGGCGCACGATCTCGGTTGCGACCTTCAAGATCGTTTTCGCCCGCTGGTCCAGGCTGCGGGCGAGCCAGTTGGCGGTTTGCAGGCAATCGGCAAGAAAGGTTTTGTCGGCCTCGTTTTTGGCGGTTCGCGATACGCGCGCGTAGTAGGTCTGGTTGACGAGAACGCGGGGCAACGCGTCCGGGTTGAGTTCGATCAACCAACTGCCGTCGGGCGCGGCCCGCACGAATACGTCGGGGATCAGGACCTCGACCGGGCCGCCGCCGAAAGCACGGCCGGGCTTCGGATCGAGTTGGCGCACTTCGGCGAGCATTTCGGCGAGATCTTCGTCATCGACGCCGCACAGGCGCCGCAACGCCGAAAGATCGCGCCTCGCCACAAGGTCGAGATGGCCGACCAGCGCCTGCATGGCGGGATCGAAGCGGTTGCGCTCCTTAAGCTGCAGGGCGAGGCACTCGGCGAGCGAGCGAGCGCCGACGCCCGACGGGTCGAACGTCTGCACGCAGGCCAGGACGCGCTCGACGAAGGCGGGATCGGCGCCAAGCCGCTCCGCCACCGCATCAATGCTTTCAGCGAGGTAGCCGGCCTCGTCGATCGCGTCGATGAGGTGGCGTCCCACGAGGCGCTCAACGGGATCGCGGGTCGCCAGATCGAGTTGCGCGACGAGGTGGTCGTGCAGGCTCGCCTCGGCGGTCAGGGTCGCTTCGAAATCGGGCGCCTCGCCGTCGAACCCGCCCGATCCGGCGCCGGTCCAAGGCGACGAAACCAGCGGAAGGATGTCGCCCGGGCCTGCCCCTTTCCCGTTCGCGGAAGCGGGTTCGTCCGGGAAAACGTTGTCGAGAGAGGCATCAAAATCGCTCTCGATCTCGGACCGGCTCGATTGAAGCTCGTCGCCGAGCCACAGATCGGCGACAGGCTGTCCATCCGCCTCTGCCTCGGGCTCGTCCCCGTCAGGGGGGCTTTGGTCGTCGTCCGCGCCCTCAGCCTCGGCGCGTTCGAGAAGCGGGTTGCGCTCGAGTTCGGCCTCGACATGGGCCGCAAGTTCGAGATGAGACAGTTGCAGCAGCTTGATCGCCTGCAGCAGCTGCGGCGTCATCACCAGGGACTGTCCCTGGCGCAGCTCCAGCCGTTGCATCAAACCCATGCTCAGCCCCGGCGCGGATGGACCGTCCACCACGCGGCATGCTTTTTGCTTCAACTCAGTTGCGATTCTCTATAACGCTTCGGCGAAAGCGTCAAAGCGCGGCCCGGACGGCCGGCGTCCTGCCGGCATGGCTAATAAAGCCGGAAATCCTCGCCGAGGTAGAGCCGCCGGACGTCCTCGTTGGCGACGATTTCGTCGGGTCGGCCTTCGGTCAGCACGCGGCCTGAATGAATAATGTAGGTGCGATCGGTGAGCGCCAGGGTCTCACGCACGTTATGATCGGTGATGAGCACGCCGATGCCGCGGCTGGTCAGGTGCCGGACGAGGTTCTGGATGTCGCCGACCGCGATGGGATCGATGCCGGCGAACGGCTCGTCGAGCAGCATGAACGACGGCGAGCCGGCCAGCGCGCGGGCGATCTCGCATCGCCGCCGCTCGCCGCCTGACAGCGCGATCGAAGGCGCCTTGCGCAGCCGACTGATGTTGAACTCCTCCAGGAGCGCGTCGAGCTTGCGCTCGCGCTCCCGCCGATTCGGCTCGACGACTTCAAGCACGCCGCGGATGTTGTCCTCGACGTTGAGACCGCGGAAAATGGAGGCTTCCTGAGGCAGGTAGCCAATCCCGAGCCGCGCCCGGCGGTACATCGGCAGATGGGTGATGTCGTGCCCTTCAAGGCTGATCGTGCCCTGATCGGCGGAGACGAGTCCGGTGATCATGTAGAAGATCGTCGTCTTGCCGGCCCCGTTCGGCCCCAGCAAACCGACCGCCTCGCCGTTGCGGACGTGAAGGGCGGCCTCGTGAACGACGGTGCGCCCGCGGTAACTTTTCTTCAGACCTTTGACCGCCAGGACGCCGGGTCCGCCGAACCCGGCCTCGACCGACGCCCTGCGCTCAGAGCCGATGCCGAACGTTTTGCGGATGAAGCGGCTTGTTCGACCCGCGAGAGCGCCGGAAGCGCTCCATCCGTTGGAAAACCCACGGACACGGCCGTTGGCGGCCGCGCTGCCGGACGGTTGCGACGGCCTGGCGGCGTCGTCGTCCGATACGCCGTCCCACGCTTCGACAAGGCCTCCGCATGCCGGCGACGCCAACCGTATGAGCCTGCTGCGATCGAGGACGGATTTCACGGACGAGGGCGCTTTCCAGGGTTTCGGGCTTTTTCCCTGCACGGCCGCAGGCCATAACGGCTCAGCCGCCAAAGGTGAAGGCGCTCAATTGGCCCGAGCGCTCGCCGGACGCGGCGCCGGCTTGGGAGCCGAGTCCGCTTTCGACGAATCGGCCTTCGGCTTGGGAGACGGGTCCGCTTTCGACGAATCGGCCTTCGGCCCGTTCTCGGAACTGCTGCCCGGCGTGATCAGAGCCTTGACCCGCTCGCCGGCTTTCGGGTCGACGTTGGCGACGCCCGTGTCAAGATCGTACACGATGCGCTCGCCCCGCATCATGTTCGGGCCATCGGCCAGGGCGACGTTGCCGGTGATCACGACCTTGTTGCCCGCCTTGTCGTAAACCGCGTTGTCGCCGGTCGCGGTCTGCGTCTTCGACACGACCGTGACCGGGCCCTGACAATCGATCTTCTTGATCGAATTATCGTTCGAGCCCGGCGACGAGCTGGGCTGGCGCGGCTGGCCTCCGGCCTGCGCCTGGGCGCGGTTTTGCTCATAGAAGACGGTCATGATCGAGCATCGGATGGTGCTGTCGCCCTGAACCGCGACGACGTTGCCGGTGAACACGGCGCGGCCGTCGCGATCGAACACGTCGAGGCGATCGGAATCGATCTTGATCGGCTCCTTGCTGTTGGCCCCAAGGCCGCCGAGCGGCGCGGGGCGGTCCTTGTTTTTTTGCGCCGCCTGCGGCGGGCGCTGCGGCTGCGAGGGCTGTTGGGCCAGAGCAGGGACCACGAAGATCAGCCCTGCGGCCAGGGCGGCCGATCGCTTCCAAAAATTCCTGTTCATGGGCGCAAGCTCATCGGTTCAGCCTGTGAGGTCCGCGCGGGCGCGGCTTCGCGGCTCGCGGGCGGGGCGTCCCCAGCCTGGCGATCGCCGCTCGCGCTCTCAAGCACGGTTCGAACGCGGCCCACGAATGCAATGATCTTTCCGTTGTCGCTGATCTCAAGTTGATCCGCCTCAACCAAGCCATTGGTCAGCTTGACGGTCACGGGCTCGCGCGAGACCACGGTGCCGGCCTTGAAATCGACGGAGGCCGACAGCAACCGGGCTTCGTGCCCCGTGTCGGTCGTGACCCGGATATCCTGTTTCAACTCGAGCTGTTCCTTCTGGGTGTCGAACACGCCGGTGGCCGATTCAAGCCGCGCCGTCCCGCCGCTGTCGTCCGTGGCGAGGCGGGCCCGCATGTCCTTCAGTTCGATGACGTTCGGCTTGCGGATGTCCTGCATCGCAGCGATGGCCGTGACCTCGTAGGGCCGCAGATCCCGTCCCCGATAGCCGGTGAGGCGCGGATTTTCCATGGTGATCTTGGTGCCCGAAAGGCTGAGCGGCCCCAAGGACAAGCCGCCGATGCGGCCGAACGGATCGAAAATCGCGATCGCCAGGACGGCGCCGATGGCGATGGCGGCGCCGATGGGGATTGCGCGCCGGAACAGCCGCACGCGAGCCGAATGACGCTGGGCCTGCGCGTAAGCGCGCATGCGGGGATCGAGCGGCGCATCCGCCGCACCCGCCCGCGACCGATCGCGTCCTTCAGGACTCACGCGCTGCCCCGCCCGTCCGACATTAACCGCCTGCATTTTCGCCGGGCCTCGCTGCCTGAGGCCCGTGGCAAAGTTATGGCTGCGCCGATGGGCCTACGCGCGCCTGAGCGGATCATGCGGGATGTTCGTCAACTATGTGCGAAGATGTCGGTGTCCGGCCAGCCGAGGAGGTCAAGCTCGGCCCGCGCCGGCAAGAAGGCGAAGCAGGCGTCGGCGATGGGCCTCCGGCCCTCGCGCTCAAGCAGGATGTCGAGCTTCGCCTTCAGGGCGTGCAGGTGCAGCACGTCGGAGGCGGCGTACTCCAGTTGCGCTTGCGTCAGCGTGGCCGCGCCCCAGTCCGATGATTGCTGCTGCTTCGAGAGATCGACGCCGAGCAGTTCCTTCACGAGATCCTTGAGCCCGTGCCGGTCGGTGTAGGTGCGCGTGAGCTTGGAGGCGATCTTCGTGCAGTAAACCGGGCCCGGCATGACGCCGAGCGCGCGTTTCAGCACCGCGAGATCGAAGCGGGCGAAATGAAAAATCTTGACTACGCGCGCATCGGCGAGGATGCCCGCGAGGCGCTC
>JAJKJG010000329.1 GCA_021154065.1 Methylobacterium sp. | reverse complement strand
CCACGACAGAGAATCAGACATCGCCAGCCCGCTCAAACCGAAATGTGTGAATGCCGTAGCCCGAACGGGAGAGGGGTTCGCTTTTGTGAATCCGGTAGCGCAACGGGAGGGAATCACACCCGCATCGGCATCAGCACGTAGAGCGCCGGCGAGGCTTCGCGGTCCTGGATCAGGGTCGGTGAGCCGGGGTCGGCGAGCCGGAACAGCGCCGTGTCGCCGTCGAGCTGGCCGGTGATGTCGAGGAGGTAGCGGGCGTTGAAGCCGATATCGAGCGCGCCGGCCTCGTAATCGACCTCGAGCTCCTCAGTGGCGCTGCCGGAATCCGGGTTCGTCACCGACAGCACGAGCCGGCCGTCGTTGAGGGCGAGCTTCACGGCGCGGCCGCGCTCCGACGAGATCGTCGAGACGCGGTCGACCGCCTTGGCGAAGGTATCGAGGTCGACGGTGAGGCGCTTGTCGTTGCCGGTCGGGATGACGCGCTGATAGTCCGGGAAGGTGCCGTCGATGAGCTTCGAGGTCAGGACGACGCCGCCGAAGGTCAGGCGGATCTTCGAGGACGAGAGCTCGATGCCGACCGGCTCCTCGCCGTCCTCGATGAGCTTCTGGATCTCGGCGACGGCCTTGCGCGGCACGATCACGCCCGGCATGCCGTCGGCGCCGGCCGGCGCCGCGACGTCGACGCGGGCGAGCCGGTGGCCGTCGGTCGCGACGGCGCGCAGCATCGTCCCCGATCCGGGCGCCTCGATCGTGTGGAAGAAGATGCCGTTGAGATAGTAGCGCGTCTCCTCGGTCGAGATCGCGAACTGCGTCTTGTCGATGAGGCGCCTCAGGTCCGCCGGCGGCAGCGAGAACTTGAACGGCATCTCGCCCGCCGCGAGATCGGGGAAGTCGCTCTCGGGCAGGGCCTGCAGCATGAAGCGCGAGCGGCCCGAGCGGATCTGCATCTGGCCGGTATCGCCGGCCGTCTCGAGCGAGACCTGGGCGCCTTCCGGAAGCTTGCGGACGATGTCGTAGATGACGTGCGCCGGAACCGTCGTCGCGCCGCCCTGGGCGGCATCCGCCGCGATCGTCTCGGTGACCTCGATGTCGAGGTCGGTCGCCTTGAGCCGCAGGCCCGAGCCGTCGCCGCGCAGGAGCACGTTCGACAGGATCGGGATTGTGTTGCGCCGCTCGACGACGCGATGCACATGCCCGAGCGATCGCAACAGCGCCGCTCGCTCGACCGTGACCTTCATGGACCTGACTCGTGACGTGGCGTGACGGGAACGGGCGCGGGCCCGAACCCAGGACCTTTTTAGCTTCACGCAAATGAAGCGGGGGCGGCAGATTGGCGAACCGCCGCCCGGAAGGCAAGGCGGGGAGCCGGCGTCGTCAACAAGGCCGGGCGCGGCCTGCCCCCGGCGGCCTGCGGCGCGGCCCCGTAAAGACCGCGCCGCCGCCCCCCTACTCCTGCAGCATGCGCTTCAGGAGCTCGACCTCGTCGTTGAGCCCGGTGTCCTCGCCGAGCAGCTTCTCGATCTTGCGCACGGCGTGGAGCACCGTCGTGTGGTCGCGCCCGCCGAAGCGGCGCCCGATCTCGGGCAGCGAGCGCAGGGTCAGGACCTTCGCCAGGTACATGGCGATCTGGCGCGGCTTGACCACGGCCGCGGTGCGGCGTTCCGACAGGATGTCGGAGCGCGAGACGTTGTAGTGGCTCGCGACGAGCTTCTGGATGTCCTCGATCTTGACCCGCTTCGGCTCGCGGTTGCGGATGAGGTCGCGGATCGCGATCTCGGCCGTCTCGAGGGTGATCGCCGAGCCGGTGAGCGTCGCATGCGCCAAGAGCCGGTTGACGGCGCCTTCGAGGTCGCGGCCGTTGGCGACGATCGCCCGCGCCACGTAGGAGATCACGGCCGGGCCGACGTCGAAGCCGGCATGGGTCATCTTCACGGTCGAGACCCGGGCGGCGAGGATCGAGGCGCGCAGCTGCTCGTCGAGGGCGCCGATCTCGACCACGAGACCGCCGCCGAGCCGCGAGCGCACCCGCTCGTCGAGGCTCTCGAGCTCGGTCGGCGGCCGGTCGGAGGCGACGACGATCTGCCGGCCTGAATCGATCAGCGAGTTGAGCGTGTGCCCGAACTCCTGCTGGATCGAGCGCCCCTGGATGAACTGCACGTCGTCGAGGATCAGAAGATCGATGCCGCGCAGGCGCTCCTTGAAGGCGAGCGCCGTCTGCGCCTTCAGGGCCGCGACGAACCCATACATGAAGCGGTCGGCGGTCAGGTAGATGACCCGCCGGCCGTTCCGGCGCGCCTCGTGGCCGATGGCATGCAGGAGGTGGGTCTTGCCGAGGCCGACGCCGGCGTGAAGGTAGAGCGGGTTGTAGAGCGCCTGCGTGCCCTGATGCCGGGCGACGCGGTCCGCTGCCGCATGGGCAAGCGCGTTCGAGCGGCCGACGATGAAGCTCGTAAAGCTCAGGCGCGGATCAAGCGGGGCGCCGCCGAGCTCGGTCGTGTCCGGACCCTGGCTGCGGGCCGGCGTGGGACCGAGATCGCGGTCGGAGACGAGCTTCACCCGGGCGTGATCGTTCGGGCCGGTGTCGGCGCGGGCCGGGTGGAGGTGCGGGCGGGCGGTGGCCGGCGGCTCCTTCGCGGCCGAGCTGCGCACCGCGACCGCGATGTTTGCGACGAGCGGGCTCTCGCTGCGATAGACGGAGCGGACGCGGTCGGCGTAATGGGCCTCGATCCAGCTCTTCAGGAAGCGGGTCGGGACGGTGAGGTGGGCGCAGCCGTCGTTGACGGCGTCAAGCTCGAGGCGCGCGAACCAGCTCGTGAACACGTCCTCGCCGAGCTCGGCGCGCAGGCGCCGCTTGACCCTGTTCCAGACCTCGGTGTCCCCCTGCTGCCCGGCCTCGGGCACCTCCGCGCTCCTCGCGCCAACGCCTGTACGCCCCCTCTGCCCCTCGCCATACATTGTTGTTCTCCCCCTCCAAGGACGGCGCCTTTCGGCGCTCGAAGGCCCCGCTCCAGGCGTGCCGCCGCCTGGCGCGAGACGAAGTCACGCGCTTTCACTCGCTCCCGACGTTGATCGCGGAAGTTTAGGACGCCAGCACAGTAGAGAGATGTAGGTACACGCCCGATCTTTAAGAGGATCGGACTTCAGCTCCCGACGCGTCTCTTACTATTTTCATTACTTGACCGCCGAGAAACATTCCGCCTCCCGCAAGCGAGGCATACTAACTACAGCCGATCGTGGAGTGCTGCGGGATTACTGCCCCCCGAGCGAAGGGACCCTACACCAGCAAATTTCTTGTGCGCAACAGGAACGAATCCCCCGGCCGGCCCGATTCAGACCGAATCGCCGAGGCGACCCGGCGAGCCTTGCCGTGGGCGGCAGGATAACGCGCTGGAGAGCTTCATCTTTTCTTAAGAGCTTGGGCGTGGGGGGCGGAAGGAATTGTGTCCAACGCGCAACACTGCGGGCACCGGGATTCGCGTCGGGTCTTACAGGATTCGCGCGACCGGGTCGGGCTTGTGCCGTAAGCCCCTGAGGCGATTGAGTAAAATCTGCGCGGGGAAAATCCGCGCCATTCCCGAACGCCGGCCCGAAGCCACCCCCGAACGCCCCCAGAATGTCAACGGGAACGGAGATTGAACCTCCACGCAAGTGTCAAACGGGCGTCACAAAGCTATGCCCGGCGCGGAGCCGGGCATCTCGTTCGTCGCGAAGCCGTTGAAACCGTCGTTCAGGCGCTAAGCGTGCGAATCCGCGAGGCGAGGCGCGAGACCTTCCGCGAGGCGGTGTTCTTGTGCACGATGCCGTTCTGGGCGGCGCGCATGATCTCGGGCTGCGCGGCGCGCAGGGCCGCCTGGGCCGCCGCCTGATCGCCGGTGGCGATCGCCTCCTCGACCTTGCGCAGGAAGGTCCGCATGCGGCTGCGCCTCGAGCGGTTGATGTCGGTGCGCTTGGCGATCTTGCGGACCATCTTCTTGGCCGAACTGGTGTTGGCCATGGGCTGTCCTCGTTCATAATGCGATCCGGAGGCGGGGCGCCTCGCTGACGATCGGGCTGAGTGCGGGGTGAAACGGCAAAGACCGCAGCGGAGCCCGCGCGGCCTCATGAGCGGCGGCTTATAGACAGGCCTCGCCGGGGCGTCAACGATGGCGCGCGCGCCTACTCGTTCGTGAACCGCGGCGCCCGCTTCTCGACGAAGGCCGCCATGCCCTCCTTCTGGTCGCGCGTCGCGAACATCGCGTGGAACAGGCGGCGCTCGAAGCGGATGCCCTCGGCGAGCGTCGTCTCGTAGGCCCGGTTGACGCTCTCCTTCGCCATCATGACGATCGGCAGCGACAGGCCGGCGATGATGTCGGCTGTCTTCAGGGCCTCGGCGAGGAGCTCGGCCGCCGGCACGACGCGGGTGACGAGGCCCGAGCGCTCGGCCTCCTCGGCGTTCATCATCCGGCCGGTGAGGCACATCTCCATCGCTTTCGCCTTGCCGACGACGCGGGTGAGCCGCTGCGTGCCGCCGGCGCCCGGCATCACGCCGAGCTTGATCTCGGGCTGGCCGAATCTCGCGGTGTCGGCCGCGATCAGGATGTCGCACATCATGGCGAGCTCGCAGCCGCCGCCGAGCGCGAACCCGGCGACCGCGGCGATCAGCGGCTTGCGGCGCTGGCCGACGCGATCCCAGGCGGTGATGAAGTCCTCGAGATAGGCCGTCGGGTAGCCCTTGTCCTGCATCTCCTTGATGTCGGCGCCGGCCGCGAAGGCCTTGTCGCTGCCGGTGATGCAGACGCAGCCGATCGCCGGGTCGGCCTCGAAGCCGTCGAGCGCCTGGTTCAGCTCGCGAACGAGGGTCGAGTTCAGGGCGTTCAGCGCCTGCGGCCGGTTGAGCGTCACGAGCCCGACCTTGCCGCGGGTCTCGACCAGGATGGTTTCGTAAGCCATGGACGCCCCTCCCCGAATGCTCCGGCATCGCTAGAGCGCGATGACTTCTCTTCGAGTCGTCATCCCGCTCTACCTCTTTGTTTTAGCATGATCTTTTCCGAAAACCGGTAGCCACTTTTCGGGATCATGCTTTAGCCAAGCGGAACCGTCCGGGCAACAGGCGATCGGCGCCGCTGGCAGCGCGGGCAGTAGAAGGTCGAGCGGCCCGACTGGACGAGCCGCCGCACCGTCGCGCCGCAGCCCTCGGTCGCGCAGCGCTCGCCCTCGCGATCGTAGACCCGGAAGCGGTGCTGGAAATAGCCGAGCGAGCCGTCCGTCTGGGCGTAGTCGCGCAGCGTCGAGCCGCCGGCCTCGACGGCCTCGCTCAGCACCGCGCGGATCTCCTCCGCCAGGCGATGCGCGCGCTCGCGCGGCTTGCCGCCGGCCGTCGCGAGCGAGCCCGCCGGCGCTTCCGGATGCAACCCCGCCCGGAACAGCGCCTCGCTGACATAGATGTTGCCGAGCCCGGCGATCAGGCGCTGGTCGAGGAGCGCCGCCTTGAGCGGCGCCCGCTTGCCCCGGAACAGGCGGGCGATCGCCTCGCCGGAGAGTTCGTTGCCGAGCGGCTCGAGCCCGAGATCGCGGAAATGCGGCGAGGTGTCGAGCTCGGCCCGGGGCACGAGGTCCATCAGCCCGAACCGGCGCGCGTCGTTGTAGGTGACGCGCGCGCCGTTCGAGAGGTGGAAGACGACGTGGTCGTGGGCGCTCTCGCCGCCGGCCTCGGCGTGGAACTCGCCGGGGACGCGGGTGCGCCCGCCCTGCGTGACGAGGAAGCGCCCGCTCATGCCGAGATGCATGACCAGCACCTCGCCGGACGAGAGGTCGGCCAAGAGATATTTCGCCCGCCGCCCGAGCCCGACCACCTCCTGCCCTGTGAGCCGCGCGACGAAGCGCTTGGGAAACCGGAAGCGCAGATCCGGCCGCCGCTGCTCGACCCGCTCGATCCGCGCGCCGACCATCGCCGGCTCGAGCCCGCGCCGGACCGTCTCGACCTCGGGTAGCTCCGGCATTCCTCAACCTCTTAAGCAACGCAGCTTGGCTACGTAGCTATCCGCCCGCCCCTCCGCTATGCATCGCGCCGAGGAAAAGCGCAGCACGGCGGCCGATGGCGGACGAGACGGACAGGACCCATTTCGGCTTCGAATCCGTACCGCGGGCCGAGAAGCAGGAGCGCGTCAACGACGTCTTCCATACGGTGGCGCGCCGCTACGACCTGATGAACGACCTCATGTCGGCGGGGCTTCACCGGGCCTGGAAGGATGCGCTCGTCACGAGCCTGAAGCCGCCGAAGCGCCGGCCATTCCGGCACCTCGACGTCGCCGGCGGCACCGGCGACGTCGCCTTCCGGGTCCTCGACGCCGGCGGGCCGATGACCCACGTCACGGCGCTCGACATCAACGGCGACATGCTCGCTGTCGGGCGCGAGCGGGCGGGCGCGCGCCATGAGGGCAGGATCGACTTCGTCGAGGCGAACGCCGAGGCGCTGCCGTTCCCTGAGCGGTCGTTCGACGGCTATTCGATCGCCTTCGGCATCCGCAACGTGACGCGGATCGAGGCGGCGCTTGCCGAGGCGCATCGCGTGCTGCGGCCGGGCGCGCAATTCCTCTGCCTCGAGTTCTCGCGCGTCGACGTGCCCGGCCTCGACGCGCTCTACGACGCCTACTCCTTCAACGTCATCCCGCGCCTCGGCCGCATGGTCGCCGGCGATGCCCACTCCTACCGCTATCTCGTCGAGTCGATCCGCCGCTTCCCGAGCGCGGCGGCGTTCGGGCGCATGATCGCGGCGGCGGGCTTCCGGCGCGTGACCCACCGCCTGTTCACCGGCGGCGTCGTCGCGCTCCACGGGGCGTGGAAGATTTGACGTCGTGCTGAGCGACCTCCTCCATCTCTGGCGCAACATCCGCGCCGGCGCCGTGCTGGCGCGCGAGGGCGCGCTCGCGCTCGTCGATCCGAGTGTGCTGCCGCCGGCCGGGCGCGGCTTCCTGCGCCTGGCGCGGCTGATCGAGCGCCGCGACCTCGGCGACGGCACCGCCCGGCTCTCAGCGGCGCTGACGCGGCTCGGCCCGTCCTACGTCAAGTTCGGCCAGTTCCTGGCGACCCGGCCCGACATCGTCGGCGTCGCCGTCGCGCGCGACCTCGAGCGGCTCCAGGACCGCATGCCGCCGTTCCCGCGCCAGGACGCCGTCAGGATGGTCGAGATCGCGCTCGGGCGCCCGCTCGACCGTCTCTTCGCGAGCTTCAGCGAGCCGATTGCCGCCGCCTCGATCGCGCAGGTGCACCAGGCGCGCCTCGCCGAGGCGGCCGGCGGGCGGCTCGTTGCCGTCAAGGTGATGCGTCCGAACGTGCGCGAGCAGTTCGCCCGCGAGCTGCAGGCGATGCGCTTCGCGGCGCGGCTGTTCGAGCGCTTCGTTCCCGACGCCAAGCGCCTGCGCGCCCGCGAGGTGGTCGAGACGCTCGCCCGTTCGGTTGCGATCGAGATGGATCTGCGCCTCGAGGCGGCAGCGCTCTCCGAGCTCGCCGAGAACACCCGCGAGGACGCCGATTTCCGCGTCCCCGAGCCCGAATGGGATCTGACCGAGCGCGACGTGCTGACGACCGAATGGATCGAGGCCATCCGGCTGAACGACGTGGCGGCGCTCGAGGCCGCCGGCCACGACCTCGTCGGGCTCGCCCGGATGCTGATCCAGACCTTCCTCCGGCACGCCATCCTGGACGGCTTCTTCCACGCCGACATGCACCCCGGCAACCTCTTCGTCGACCCGGAAGGCCGGCTCGTCGCGGTCGATTTCGGCATCATGGGCCGGCTCGGCCTCAAGGAGCGGCGGTTCCTCGCCGAGAT
>JAJKJG010000328.1 GCA_021154065.1 Methylobacterium sp. | reverse complement strand
CTCGTCGTGACGAGGAGGGCAGTGGCGACGGAGAGCAGTCCGCCGACGATCGCGAGCGCGCGCGCGACCCGGGCGACTGGGCTGTGCTCGGGCAGCGGCGGCGCGGCCGGATGCCCGGGGATCGGGACCTCGGTCACACCGTCTTGTCGTATTTCGCGACGAGCGCCTGGAAGCTCTCGAGGAGCTTCGCGCCGTCAATGTTCTTGTCCTTCAGCGCGGCGATCAGGTTGTCGACGACAGGACGCGTCGTCTGCTGCCAGCGCGTCGCTTCGTCCTGGCTGAGGGCCGTGATGGTGTTGCCGCGCTTCTTCACCATCTCGGACACGATCACCGCCTGCTCGTCCCACATGCGCCCGGCGGCCTCGGCGGCGACCTGGCCCGAGTTCTTGTCGATGACCGCCTTGAGGTCTGCCGGCAAGCTCTCGTATTTCGGCTTGTTCATGGCGAGGATGAAGGTCGCGGTGTAGAGCGTCGGCGAGCCCGGGATCTCGGTGTGGAACTTCACCAGCTCGTGGACCTTGATCGCCGGCACCACCTCCCACGGAACGACGCAGCCGTCGAGCACGCGCTGGGCAAGGGATTCCGGAACCTGCGGGATCGGCATCGCAACGGCGGCGGCGCCGAGCATCTTCAATGCCTCCGCCGCCTGCCGGGTCGGCGAGCGCAGCTTGAGGCCCTTCATGTCATCGATCGTCTTGACCTGCTTGTTGGCGTGCACGAGCCCGTGGTCGTGCGCCCACAGGCAGATCGGCTGGACCTCGCGGAACTCCTGCTTCAGCTGCGCTTGCGTCTCGTAGAATTCCTGCGTCGCCTTGGCGTTGACGACGCCGCGGCGGGCGGCGACGAAAGGCAGCTCGATCACCTCGATGCCGGGGAAGCGGCCGGGGGTCGAGCCCGGCAGCGTCCAGACGAGGTCGGCGACGCCGTCGCGGGCCTGGTCGTAGAGCTGGGGCGGGGTGCCGCCGAGCTGCATCGAGGGGAAGATGTCGATCTTGATCCGCCCCTGCGAGTCGGCCTCGACCTTGCGGGCCCAGGGCGCGAGGAACTTGGCGTGCCCGTTCGAGACCGGCGGCAGGAAATGGTGCATCTTGAGCGTGACCTGCGGCGCCTGGGCATGGCCCTCGCGCAACAGCGCCGGGCTCGCGACGGCAGCGCCGGCAAAGCCCATGAAGCGGCGACGGGTCGTCCTCATCGGCGTTTTCCTCCTGCCCGGGGCCTCTCCCCGGTTGTATTTTGTGGCGGCGTTCCGCGCTGTCACGCTAGCGTGTCAGATCGATCGTGCGAAGGCAATCGGGCCGCAGCCGAGGCTTTGGCAACGCCTTGCCGACCGCATGGGTCAACGCTTCTTGAACTTCGGCCTTTGCCCGGCGAGACCTTGGGTCGAGCGGCCGCGCGGGCGTTCGCCGGCAAAGAGGGGAATCTCCCGGTCGGTGCCGGGGCCCATGTCATCGAGGGAGGGCTTGGCGATGCGCGCCGGGGTCCGTCCCGCCTGGCTCTTCGCGCCGGGTCGGCCTCCCCCTGAAAGGCGGGCGCCGAACCTGCCCGCCTCGCGCTCGACGTCGCCCTGCGCCGCCATCGGATCGGCGGCGACGAGGAGCTCGGTCGCCTGCAAGCGCTTGAGCTCGTCGCGAAGTCGCGCCGCCTCCTCGAAATCGAGGTCGGCGGCGGCGGCGCGCATGCGCTTCTCGAGGTCCGCCATCACCGCCTTGAGGTTATGGCCCATGGTGACGTCGGCCTTCGACAGGCCGGTATCGACGCGGACGTGGTCGCGCTCGTAGACCGAGTCGAGGATGTCGGCGATGCCGCGCTTGATCGATTCCGGCGTGATGCCGTGCTCGGCGTTGTAGGCCACCTGCTTTTCGCGGCGCCGGCTGGTCTCGGCGATGGCGCGCTCCATCGAGCCGGTGATATGGTCGGCGTAGAGGATGACGCGGCCGTCGACGTTGCGCGCGGCGCGGCCGATCGTCTGCACGAGCGACGTCTCCGAACGCAGAAAGCCCTCTTTGTCGGCGTCGAGGATGGCGACGAGGGCGCATTCCGGGATGTCGAGCCCCTCGCGCAGGAGGTTGATGCCGACGAGCACGTCGAAGGCGCCGAGCCGCAGGTCGCGGATGATCTCGATGCGCTCGATGGTGTCGATGTCCGAGTGCATGTAGCGCACCCGCACGCCGTTCTCGTGCAGGTACTCGGTGAGGTCCTCGGCCATGCGCTTGGTCAGCACCGTCACAAGGGTGCGGTAGCCGGCGCGGGCCACCTCCTTGATCTCGCCGAGAACGTCGTCGACCTGGCTGCGCGCCGGGCGGATCTCGACCGGCGGATCGACGAGGCCGGTCGGGCGGATGACCTGCTCGACGAAGACGCCCTGGGTCCGGTCCATCTCCCATGGGCCGGGCGTCGCGGAGACGTGGACCGACTGCGGCCGCATCGCGTCCCACTCCTCGAAGCGGAGCGGGCGGTTGTCCATGCAAGAGGGCAGGCGGAAGCCGTACTCGGCGAGGGTCGCCTTGCGGCGGAAGTCGCCCCGGTACATCCCGCCGATCTGCGGGATCGTGACGTGGCTCTCGTCGGTGAAGACGATGGCGTTGTCCGGCAGGTACTCGAACAGTGTCGGCGGCGGCTCGCCGGGCTTGCGGCCGGTGAGATAGCGCGAATAGTTCTCGATGCCGTTGCAGGAGCCCGTTGCCTCGATCATCTCCAGGTCGAAGGTGCAGCGCTGCTCCAGGCGCTGCGCCTCAAGAAGCCGACCCATGCGGGTGAGCTCCTGGAGCCGCCAGCGCAACTCCTCCTTGATACCCTTGATCGCCTGCTGCAGCGTCGGCCGCGGCGTCACGTAGTGCGAGTTGGCGTAGACCTTGATGAACTTCAGATCGCTCACCTTTTGCCCGGTGAGCGGGTCGAACTCGACGATGGACTCAACCTCGTCGCCGAAGAGCCCGACGCGCCAGCCGCGATCTTCCAAGTGGGCTGGCCAGAGCTCGATCGAATCGCCGCGCACCCGGAAGGTGCCGCGCGCGAAATCCGACTGGATCCGCTTGTATTGCAGGGCGACGAGATCCGCGATGAGCTGGCGCTGCTCGAGTCTCTCGCCGACCGAGACCGAAAACGACATCGCCGTGTAGGTCTCGACGGAGCCGATGCCGTAGATGCACGATACCGAGGCGACGATGATGACGTCGTCGCGCTCGAGCAGGGCGCGCGTCGCCGCGTGGCGCATGCGGTCGATCTGCTCGTTGATCGACGATTCCTTCTCGATGTACGTATCCGAGCGCGGGACGTAGGCCTCCGGCTGGTAGTAGTCGTAATAGGAGACGAAGTACTCGACGGCGTTGTCCGGGAAGAAGCTCTTGAACTCCCCGTAGAGCTGCGCCGCGAGCGTCTTGTTGGGCGCGAGGATCAGCGCCGGGCGCTGCGTGTCCTCGATCACCTTCGCCATGGTGAAAGTCTTGCCGGACCCGGTGACGCCGAGGAGCACCTGGTCGCGCTCCTGCCGGCGCACCCCGTCGACGAGCTCCGCGATCGCGTCCGGTTGATCGCCGGCAGGCTCGAACTCCGACTTGATCATGAAGCGGATGCCGCCCTCCGATTTCTCGGGACGGGGCGGCCGATGCGGCGTCCACAGCTTGCCGTCCTTGAACAGCGGGTTGCCGTCGGTGAGAAGCCGCGTCAGCGACGAGACGGTCGCCGAGACGCCGCTCACGCCGTCGGGGGCGAGATCCCCGAGCTCCTGCGCCACATCCGGCCCGTCCTCCGGGCCTTTCAGCCCGAGCTTCCTTGCCAGCGCCGGATCGACGTCAGTCACCTCGCCATGGGCGTATGTCGCCTGCGGCTGTTCGGCGAAGCCGGCGGGCGGTGCTTCGGGAAAGCGCTCCCGCTCGCGGTTGATCGCCGGGTTCAGGAGGTCGGCCAGGTAGGTGTCGAGGGGCTTCAGCTCCGGCTTGGTCGCTTTGCCGGTCGAGAGCTTCGGTTTCTTGGGCGGTTTCGGCATCGGTCGAATATGGGTCGAGTCCCGCCCCGAGGGAAGGCGGAGCCCCGGCCTTGGTGCCGGCGTCGGGGGCTTGCTAGAAGCTCGGCCGACGTAGTCGAACGGCGGAGCGCTTGATGGCCCAACCGTACCCTCGCGATCTCGTCGGCTACGGCAGGAACCCGCCGCATCCGGGCTGGCCCGGCGACGCCCGCATGGCGGTGCAGTTCGTCATCAACTACGAGGAGGGCGGCGAAAACAATATCCTCCATGACGATGCCGGCTCGGAGGCGTTCCTGTCCGAGATCATCGGCGCCCAGGCCTGGCCGGGAAAGCGCCACATGAACATGGAGTCGCTGTACGAATACGGCTCGCGCGTCGGCTTCTGGCGCCTGTGGCGGATGTTCGCCGCCAGCGGCCTGCCGGTGACGGTCTTCGGCGTCGCGACCGCGCTCCAGCGCAATCCCGACGCCGTCGCCGCCATGAAGGAGGCCGGCTGGGAGATCGCGAGCCACGGCCTCAAATGGATCGACTACAAGGACTTCCCCGCCGACGAGGAGCGGGCGCATCTCGACGAGGCGATCCGCATCCATACTGCGGTGACGGGCGAGCGCCCGCTCGGCTGGTACACCGGGCGTACATCCGAGAACAGCCTCCGGCTGGTCATGGAAGAGGGAGGTTTCCTTTATTCCGCTGATTCTTACGCCGACGAGCTGCCATATTGGGTGGAGGGGCCGGCCGGCCCGCAGCTGATCATCCCGTACACGCTCGATGCCAACGACATGCGCTTCGCGACCGCGCAAGGCTTCAATTCCGGCGACCAGTTCTTCGCCTACCTGAAGGACTCCTTCGATCTGCTCTATGCCGAGGGCGAGACCGCTCCGAAGATGCTCTCGGTCGGCCTCCATTGCCGGCTTGCCGGCCGCCCCGGCCGGGCGGCGGCGCTGGCGCGCTTCCTCGATTATGTCCGTGGTCACGAGCGGGTGTGGGTGGCGCGGCGGATCGACATCGCTCGGCACTGGGTCCGGCGCCACCGCCCCGCCGGGCTCACGCCGAGCCGCATGTCGCGCGCGATCTTCGTTGAAATTTTCGGCGACGTCTTCGAGCATTCGCCGGGGCTCGCCGAAAGCGCCCACGCTGCCGGGCTCGACAAGACGAGCGACACCGCCGAGGGTCTGCACGCCGCTTTCGTCCAGGCGCTGCGCGCCCTCGCCCGCGAGGGGAGACTGGCGCTCGTCCGCGCCCACCCGGACCTCGCCGGGCGCCTCGCCGTGACCGAAATGACCGCGGAATCGCAGGTCGAGCAATCCGCGGCCGGCCTCGACCGCCTCACCCCCGCGGAGCGCGAGCGATTCCTGGCGCTGAACGACCGCTACAAGGATAAGTTCGGCTTCCCCTTCGTCATGGCCGTGAAAGGCCGCTCGACGGATGAGATCATCGCCGCGTTCGCGGAGCGGCTCGGACATGAGCCGGAGGCGGAACTCGAGCGCGCCCTTTCCGAGATCGAGCGGATCGCGCTACTGAGGCTGAAGGAACGCCTGCCATGAACGCCGGTATCACCGATCTCGACATCGACGAGGTGAAGGAGGGCTTGGCCTCCGGCCAGATCACCCTCGTCGACGTGCGCGAGCCGCAGGAATATGCCGGCGGCCACATCCCGGGCTCGGTTTCGCACCCGCTGTCGACGTTTGATCCCGGGGAGCTTCGCGGCATCGCCGGCCGGATCGTGTTCTCCTGCGCCTCTGGCGTGCGCTCGGTCAGGGCGATCGAGCTCGCCCAGGCCGCGGGGCTTGCTGTGAACGAGCACTATCGCGGCGGGTTCAAGGAATGGGCCGCCCTTGGCGAGCCGGTCGAGTAGGCGGCGTCAATCGGCCCTTCACTTGCTTGTGAGCCGCCGTCACGGCTAAGCCTGTCGTGGTCGCGCTCATGTGCTCGCCATGTGCGGCAGCGCACTCGCCGCCAGCGGTCTCTCTGCTAGCCACCGCGCCCTTTCGGGGATTATGCAGATGCATCGACTTCCTAGCCGGCTTCTTGCGCTTCTGATGCCGGTCGTGCTGGCTTGCTCGACAGCCGCCATCGCGCAGGCGCCTCCGAGCGCGCCGCCGGCGGTCACCGTGGCGAAGCCGATCGTCAAGGAGGT
>JAJKJG010000327.1 GCA_021154065.1 Methylobacterium sp. | reverse complement strand
TGGACGTACCTGTCGAGCTCATCGCCTTCGATGCTGCCGCGAAGGTCTTCGACGCGCTCAAAACGGGCGGGTGGGACATCGCCTTTCTCGCGATCGATCCGGCGCGTGCTGCCGAAATCGCTTTCACGGCCCCTTACGTGTTGATCGAGGGCGGCTACCTCGTGCCTGCCGGCTCCCCGTTGCAGACGATCGAGGATGTTGATCGCGCGGGTGTCCGCATCGCGGCCGGCAAGAATGCCGCTTACGACCTCTATCTCTCGCGCACCCTGAAGCAGGCAAAACTCGTCCATGCCCCAACCTCGCCAGGAGCTATTGAGCTATTCCTGAACGAGAAACTCGACGCCGCCGCCGGGGTGAGGCAGCAGCTTCTGGCGTTCGCGAAGACGCACCCGAACGTGCGCGTGCTGGAGGGCCGGTTCATGGCGATCGAGCAGGCGATGGGCACGCCGAAAGGCCGGGTTGCCGGAACCCGCTACCTCCGCCAATTCGTCGAGGAGATGAAGGTTTCGGGTTTCGTCGCCGAAGCGCTCGCGAGGAGCGGTCAAGGGGACGCGACGGTCGCGCCTCTGTGGCCGCCCCAGTAGCCTCCTCTGAGCGACAGGCGTCCTGTGGAAGAACAGCGCTTGGGCCGGGTCACGCGTGGATCGATGGCTGAGGCTCCATCTCACCGCCATCATGCGCATATTGAGGCGCTTGAGCCCGCGATGGACGTGCGTCGGGCAATCTCGGACCCTGCCCGCATCGTCCCGGGTGACCCCTCACCGATCCGTTTACGTTAAGGCGTGTTCAAGTCAAGGGCAGAGGCAACAGGGGCGAGTGAGCGTCCCCACTCTGTCAGAAACCTCTCGCGTTTCGCGCGATCCTGCACGGCCAGAAGCTCGACGCTAATGCTGATCGGGCGAAACAGACTCGAGCGCGCCAGCATCACGGGGCCGTCGATGTCCGGCGGCAAGGGTGCATCAAAGCCAAAGGGAAACGCTCCCGCGCTCGCCTTCTGTTGACCTCTGGATGAGAGAAGGTAGTCGAGGAGGCGTCCCGCCAGCTCCGGCTGTTTGGCCCCAACGGGGATCATCACCCCGCGGCTCAGAACGAGCGCGTACTCCCGCGGCACGACGATCCCGATCGGGGCCCCATCTCGCAGCGCTCGATAGGCATAGGACCCAAGGACATTGTAGCCGATCAGCAAGCGTCCCCCCGCGATGTCGGCAACCATGTCGGCCGACGTCGGGCGAACGACCGCGCGCGCCCGACCAAGGGCCTCGATCAAACGCCCATACGTCGTGGCGCCGCTGTATGCGTCGTAGAAGGCGAAGAGATAGCCGATCCCGGATTGTGTCACGTCGTAGGTTACGACCTTGCCAGCGTAGAGCTCGGGCCGGGACCGCAAGAGCTCAACGAGTTCTACGCGGGTACGCGGGACCTGATGAGATGGGACCAAATCACGGTTGTAGACGATGAGCGCAGGCTCGAACGTAAATCCGAAAACCTCATCGCGCCACTTGGCCCAGTCTGGCACCGCGGCCGTTTCGCGGGAACGATGAGGCGTAGCACAGCCGTCATTGACGAGTTTAACAAGCTGGTCGACGGACGACGAGATGATCACATCGATTTGAGCCGAACTCCTTCCGGTATTGCTTCTGTGGAGACAGTCGTCTCGCGCAACCGCAAAGAGATCGTTCGTCTGGTACTCCGTGTACGTGACGGTTACGTCCGGGGCAGACGCCGCTTGGAAGTCGCGGATCAACGGTTCGAGAGCATCAATGTCGGTGGCTGCGTGGATGGCGAGAACGACATTTCCCCCCGGCGTCGGTGCTGCGAACCGGACCTCTTCTCGGCTTTCTCCCGCCGCAGGCACGACAACCAAGGCGAGGAGTGATGCGGCGAGTTGAACAACGCAGGACTTAAGGTGACGCACAATCATGGTTGCGAACTCATCGCAGTCACCACGCCAGCGTTTGCGACCGAGGTCGGCTGCGCGGAGGCCGGGAAGGAGAGTGTGACTGTAAACAGCCCCGTCGAGCCAGCCGCGTCTGTTTCGCCTTGTCTGAATGACACGGCACCATCGTGCGCCTTCGCGACATCATCCACAATCGCAAGGCCGAGCCCGGACCCGATCGTCTTTGAGCTCTGCTTGAGCCGTTCAAAAGGCTTGCGCACGGTCAACCAGTCCGACGGTGGTATGCCGGGGCCGTCGTCCGCGACTTCGACCCAGCGACGGGTCTCGTCGCCTTCGACCGTGACGACCAGGCGCGTTGGCGCTCCATGCTGGACCGCGTTGTTGACGAGGTTGGTGATCGCCTCGCGCAAGCTGACCGGATCGCCAAGGATCCAGACAGGCTCAGCGGGTGCGTTGAAGTCCACGTGAAGCGACCGCTCAAGCGAAAGCGGAACGCCTTCCGCGAGCGCGCGGCGGGCGACGGCCACAAGATCAACCCTCTCGAACATGACCGCTTCACTGCGATGGATCACCATCGCGTGACTGAGGACCTGGTTGGTGAGCCGGCCCAATTCCGACGTCCGTTCTTGCAACCGCTCGATCTGCCGGGCGCGGCGCTCCTCGTGCGGCTCGTCGCGCAGCAAGTCGACTTGGGACGCAAGGGCGGTCAGCGGAGTTCGGATCTGATGGGTGGCATCGGCAATGAAGCGGTGCATGACCCGGATCCGACCCGCAAGGCGCTCCATGAACCCGTTGATGGAGGTGATCAGTGCTTCCACCTCGCGTGGTGTCTCGACGTCGAGAGCTTGCAAATCGTGGGGATCGCGTTTGAGCAGCGCAGCTTCGATGCGTGACAACGGGGCAAGCGCAAGCCGGATCGCAACCGCAACGGACAGGATGCCAAGGGCGCTCATGCCGAGCAACAGAATGAGCGCTTTACCCGTGAGATCGCGCGCCAGAGCGGATCGGGCTTCACGGCTCTGGGCGACCAGCGTAATCGCCCAGCCGGGAACGTCCGCATCGCTGAGGTAGCGACCGACCGCGACGACTCGAACCGGCGTTTGTTTGTAGCGGTCGTCGAGCACGAGCGGTCCAGAGGCCAGCCGCTCCGGCGTCGCTTTCGACGGCACGCGCAAATCGTCATCGCCCGTCAGCGTCGCGCCGCTCGGACCTATGACGCGGTAGAACACGCGATCCTGTGGCGCGAGTGAAAGCGTTTCGAACGCGGCAACCGGGATATCGATGGCAGCCCGCCGGCCTTCGGGGACGCTGATGGAGTCGACAATCTGGAACGCCGCACCGACGAGCAGGCGATCGTAGGCCTCGTCAGCGGCGACACGAGCATAGATCCAGGCGGCTCCCCCTAAGATGCCGGCGCCGACGCCGAACACGGTCGCAATCACCACAAGGAGGCGAGCGAACAGTGATGGCTGCCGGCGACCACTCCGCCGTTTTGCCGGATCCGTACCGCTGAGGCGGACCGACATCGCTCTCACGGACAGACGATCTGATAGCCAAGCCCGCGAAGAGTACGGATCTCCGCCTTGGATCCGGATGTTGCGAGCTTTCTGCGGACCCGGGCGACGACTTGCTCGACGGCATTTTCGGTCGGCGGCTCATCGTCGAAGCTGAAAAGCTGCGCCATGATCTCGTCCTTGCCGAAAACCCGGCCGGGGTGTCGGGTCAGAACCTCGACCAGCGCGAATTCGCGCCGCGTCAGCTCGACAGCCGCTCCCCTCACCAGGACCGATCGAGCGCAGCGATCGAGGACCATGTCGCCGCAAGCCAGCGTGTTGGTGGGAGACCCGGACCCGCCTCTTCGTAAGAGGACGCGCGCGCGGGCCTCCAGCTCGCGGTAGTCAAACGGCTTGACCAGATAATCGTCCGCCCCGAGGTCCAACCCGTCGACACGATCACCGATGGCGGAGCGCGCCGTCAGCACGAGGACGGGCGTGGATGACCCGCGCTGACGCAGCCGTTTGAGGATGGATAAGCCATCGACCTCGGGAAGCATGAGATCAAGGATGACGAGGTCGTAAGCTTCATAGCCCAGGATGTCATCGGCCGCGGCGCCGTTCGTTTCCCAATCGACCGCGTAGCCGATCTTCCGCAGGCGAGCCACGATGGCTTCCCCGACATCCTCCGTATCCTCGACGAGCAGCACGCGCATAGCCGTCGTCTTCAATCCCGAGCACCGCTCACGCTGCCTGATGCGTCGGTGGGGTGCTAGCTCCCCAGACTAGACCATCATCGATCAACCCCCAACAGCGGCGCTCCCGAGACCCCGACTGCGATCTTGGGCTCACCCCTGAAAGTTTGTCAGGTTGGCGTCAGGTTCATGGATTAAGAGAAATTTGAACGTCCCGCAAAAGGGACGATCGAACGACTGAGGTCCGGGGAGGAACGTGGAGCGGCGAACGCCCGCTCGCCTGCCGCATTGCAAACCTGCATCACGGCGGCCCTCCCCGCAGACAACAGTGCCACGCAAGAGCTGCTTGATCGCAAGCGGCTCCGGTAACGGTCGGGACGCATCGAGGTGAGGCGCCTCCCGATCTGAAGCGTTTGAGGGAGAAGCAAGCATGGCCGCCTATTCGAACACAGCATCTGGAGCACTAGCCGAGCCGGTTTCGGAGGTCGAGTCTGCTACGATGCGGAAAGTCATGGTCCGGCTCGTGCCGTTCCTGATGCTTTGCTACTTCATTGCTTACGTCGATCGGGTCAACGCGGGCTTCGCGGCCCTGACCATGAACCGGGACCTCGGCCTGACACAGGCGATGTTCGGGATCGGCGGCGGTTTGTTCTTCGTCGCCTATGTCCTCTTCGAGGTGCCGAGCAATCTCGCGATGGAGAAAGTGGGCGCGCGCCTTTGGATCGCGCGTATCATGATCACCTGGGGCCTGGTCGGAATCGGCATGGCCTTCGTGGCCGGCCCCTATTCATTCTACTTAGGCCGCTTCTTCCTTGGGGCGGCGGAAGCAGGCTTCTTCCCTGGCGTGATCCTCTATCTCACGTACTGGTTCCCCGCGCGATACCGCGCGCGGGTCGTAGCGACATTCATGGTCGCCATCCCGATCTCAAGCTTCCTAGGCTCGCCGCTCTCGGCCATGCTTCTTGAGCTGGACGGTGCCCTTGGGCTGCACGGGTGGCAGTGGCTCTTCATCCTTGAGGCAATCCCCGCGGTTCTCC
>JAJKJG010000326.1 GCA_021154065.1 Methylobacterium sp. | reverse complement strand
GCGATCCGCGCGGCGCGGCGTTCCTCGGGGGCCGGCGACCGGTCCTCGCTCTTCAACAGCGTATGCAGGCGCTCGGCGAGCTCCGTCACCCGGTAAGGCTTGAAGATGATCGTGAAGCGGTCGAGGTCGTCGTCGGCGTCGACATAGCCCGAGGTGAGAAGGACCTTGATGCGCGGCCACTCGTCCTCGACGACGCGCGCGAGGTCGGTGCCGCTGAGGCTGCCCGGCATCTTCACGTCGCTGAAGATGAGGTCGACGGCGCTGTCGCTGCGGAGCATCGCGACCGCCTGATCGCCGTCCTCGGCCTCGCGGACCTCGAACCCGAGCGCGCGCAGGGTCGACACCGTCACCTGGCGGACCTTGTCGTCGTCCTCGACGACGAGGATCGTCTCGCCGGCGCCGCGGCGCGGCGGCACCGGAAGCGTCCGGACCGCGGCGCTACGCTGCTCGGCCGCCGTCGCCCTCGGCAGGAGGATGCGGATCGTCGTGCCGGCGCCGGGCGCGCTGTCGATCTCGATGTGGCCTTCGGACTGGCGCACGAAGCCGTAGACCATGCTGAGGCCAAGGCCGGTGCCCTTGCCGCTCTCCTTCGTCGTGAAGAAGGGCTCGAAGACGCGCTCCTTCACCTCGTCCGACATGCCCGTGCCGGTGTCGCTGACCGCGATCGCGACATGGTCGCCGCGTTGCTCGCCCGATCCGCCGTCGCCGGCGCCGAGGTTCGTCATCACGACGGTAAGGCTGCCCCCGTCCGGCATGGCGTCGCGGGCGTTGACGGCGAGATTGACGAGCGCGGCCTCAAGCTGCGCCGGGTCGACCTCGACGAGCCAGAGCCCGTCCTCGGCCTTGAAATCGACCTCGATGCGCTCGCCGAGCGTGCGCTGCAGGAGCTCGACCATCCCGGGCACGAGGTCCTGCAGGTCGACGACGCTGGTCTGAAGCGGCTGCCGGCGCGAGAAGGTGAGGAGGCGGTTGGTGAGATCGGCGCAGCGCTGCGCGCCCTCGATCGCGAAGCGCACGCGCCGAGCCGCCTTCTCGTTGCCGTCGAGCGAGGTGCCGAGGAGATCGAGGTTGCCGATGACGACGCTCAGCATGTTGTTGAAGTCGTGCGCGATGCCGCCGGTGAGCCGGCCGACGGCCTCGAGCTTCGAGGCGTGCAGCAGGCGCTGCTCGAGCTCGCGCCGCTCGGTGACGTCGAACATGGTGCCGAAGATCTCGCGGCTGCGGCCGCTTTCGCGCGGCGACAGCACGCCCTGATCAAGGAAGAAGCGGTACTCCTCGTTGGCGCATCGCCAGCGATACTCGCAGGCATAGGAGCCGGCCTCCTCGGCGGCCATGAGCTCGGCCTCGACGCGGTCGCGATCCTCGGGATGGATGCGGGCGACGCCGAACTCGGCGTCGGCCGTGAAGCGGCTCGCCGGGAAGCCGGTCAGACGCTCGACATTGTCGCTGACGAACAGGGCCGGGAAGGGCGGGTGCACGCCGCGGGAGGTGACGACGACCGGCAGCGAGCGCAGGATCGCCTCCTGCCGCTCGAGCGCCCGGCGCAGCTCGCGTTCGGTCTCGAGCTTCTCGCTGCGGACCTGGAGGTTCTCGACGAGCAGCCGGCGCTCCTCGGCGCCCTGGCGGCGGATCTCCTCGGTCTTGCGATAGAGATCGACGAAGACGTCGACCTTCGACTTCAGGATCAACGGCTCGATCGGCTTGAAGACGTAGTCGACGGCACCGGCCGAGTAGCCGCGAAAGACGTGCAGGTCGTCCTTGTTGTAGGCGGTCAGGAACAGGATCGGGATGCGCGACGAGCGCGGCCGCGCCCGGATCATGGCCGCAAGCTCGAAGCCGTCGATCCGCGGCATGCGGACGTCGAGCAGGATGACCGCGAACTCGTCCTTGAGGACGTGGCGCAGCACCTCCTCGCCGGACTCGGCGAGGACGATCTCGAGCCCGGACTGGCGCAGCATCTCCTCGACGGCGAAGAGGTTGCGCGGATCGTCGTCGGCGACGAGCACCTTCGCGGCGACCGGCGCGGCAGCAAAGCCGGTCGCGGGCACCGTTACCGGGTCGGCCGGAGCCGCCGGGCTCACATCCGTGGTCATCAGGCCTGCCCGACGGCCTCGATGCCGGCGCCGTTCGGCCGCCGGCCCTGCCCGTTCGTCATCGGATGCTCGCTCCGTTCGAGCTGCACCCGCAGCACCGCCAGGAGCTGGTCGACGTCGACCGGCTTCGACACGTAGTCGGAGGCGCCGGCCTCGAGGCACTTCTCGCGATCCCCCTTCATCGCCTTCGCGGTGACGGCGACGATCGGCAGCGTGCGGTACTCGGGGAAGCGCCGTATCTCCCGCATGGTCTCGTAGCCGTCCATCTCGGGCATCATGATGTCGACCAGCATGGCGTCGATGTCCGGCGTCTCGCGAAGACGCTCGATGCCCTCGCGGCCGTTCTCGGCGAAGACCACCTCCATGCCGTGCTGCTCGAGCGCGCTCGTCAGCGAGAAGATGTTGCGCACGTCGTCGTCGACGATGAGCACCTTGCGGCCGTCGAGCGGCGCGTCGTCCTTGCGGTGGACGATGATCTGCTTCTCCTCGGGCACCCCGGCGATGGCGCGATGGAGGAACAGCGCCGTCTCATGCAGGAGCTTGTCGGCGGAATCCATGTCTTTGACGATGACGGTCGAGGCGATCTGCTCGAGCCGATCCTCGTCGTCCTGGCCGAGATCCTGGCCGGTGTAGACGACGATCGGCAGATCGAGCCCGCCGGCGGCCCTGCGAATGCGCTCGATCAGCTCGGTGCCGGGCAGGTCCGGCAGGCCGAGGTCGACGATGACGCAGTCGAAGCGCCGCGTCGCGATCGCCTGCAGCGCCGCCTCGGCGGTGCCGACGGAGGTGATCTGCACCTCCTCGTGCTCGAGGAGCGCGGCGATCGAGAGGCGCTGGCCGTCGTCGTCCTCGACGAGGAGGAGGTTCTTGACCGGGCGGTCGATGAACTCCTTGGTCTTGGACAGGGCCTCCATCAGCGCGTCGCGGTCGACCGGCTTCTCGAGGTAGCCGAAGGCGCCGGCCCGCATGCCGCGCTTGCGCTCGTCAGTCACCGAGATGACGTGGATCGGCACGTGCCGGGTGCGCTGGTCGTGCTTCAGGAGGTCGAGAAGCGCCCAGCCGTCCATGTCCGGAAGCCCGAGATCGAGGGTGATCGCGTGCGGCTTGTAGCGGTGCGCGAGCGCCAGCGCCGTCGCACCGTCGCCGGCGATCAGCCCCTTGAATCCCTTCTCGCGCGCGAGCTCGAGAAGCACCGACCCGAACATCGCGTCGTCCTCGACGATGAGCACGACGTGATCGCCGGAGGCGATGGCGTGCCGGTCGTCGGCGGAGGCCGACAGCGCCATCGGTACCGAGGCCGACCGGCCCATGACCGAGCCGTTGCCTTCCGGGGCATAGGCAGGGCGGAACGCCGCCGCGCTCGTCGCCGGCGGCTCGATCGGCAGGAATAGCGTGAAGGTCGAGCCCCGGCCCGGCTGGCTCGAGACCACGATCTCGCCGCCGAGAAGCCGCGCGATCTCGCGGCTGATCGCGAGGCCGAGGCCGGTGCCGCCATACTTGCGGCTCGTGGTGCCGTCGGCCTGCTGGAAGGCCTCGAAGATGATGCGCTGCTTGTCCTCGGCGATGCCGATGCCGGTGTCGCTGACGGAAAGCGCGATCCAGTCCGACCCGGCGCGCAGCGGCGAGCCCTCGGCGGAACCGATCCTGAGCGTGACGCCGCCCTCTTCGGTGAACTTGAAGGCGTTCGAGAGCAGGTTGCGCAGCACCTGCTGAAGCCGCTTCCCGTCGGTACGCATGGCGGGCGGCAGGGCGCCGTCGATCTCGACCAGGAAGTTGAGCTCGCGCTCCTCGGCGATCTGCCGGAAGGTGCGCTCCATGTGCTCGCCGAGGTCGCGGAAGCCGACCTCGGCGACCTCCAGGCTGACCGTGCCGGACTCGATCTTGGAGAGGTCGAGGATGTCGTTGATGAGGGCGAGAAGGTCCGAGCCCGCGGCGTGGATCGTCTTCGCGAACTCGCGCTGCTTGTCCGAGAGGTTGCCTTCCGGGTTCTCGGTCAGGAGCTTCGACAGGATCAGCAGCGAGTTCAGCGGCGTGCGCAGCTCGTGGCTCATGTTGGCGAGGAACTGCGATTTGTAGCGCGAGGTCAGCGACAGCTGCTCGGCCTTCTCCTCGAGCGCCGTCTTGGCGAGCGAGACCTCGCGGTTCTTAGTCTCGACCTCGCGCTTCTGCAGCTCGAGGAGGCGCGCCTTCTCTTCCAGCTCCTCGTTCGTGGTCTGCAGCTTGTCCTGCTGCTGGCGCAGGAGCTCTTCCGACTGGCGCAGCGTCGCGGCTTGCTGCTCCAGGCGCTCGTTGGTCTTCTTGAGCTCCTCCTGCTGGCTCTGCAGCTCGCCGGTGAGGAGCTGGGACTGCTTGAGCAGCCCTTCGGTGCGCATGTTCGCCGCGATGGTGTTGAGCACGATGCCGATCGACTCGGTGAGCTGGTCGAGGAAGGCCTGGTGGGTCTCCGAGAAGCGGCTGAACGAGGCGAGCTCGATCACCGCCTTGACCTCCTGCTCGAACAGCACCGGCAGGACGATGATGTTGAGCGGCGGTGCCTCGCCGAGTGCCGAGCCGATGCTGATGTAGTCGCCCGGCACATGGGTCAGGAGGATGCGCTTCTTCTCGAACGCGCATTGGCCGACGAGGCCCTGGCGCATGCGGAAGCGGTTCGAGATGTTCTTGCGCTCGGTGAAGGCGTAGGAGGCGACGAGATCGAGCACCGGCTCGCCTTCGTCGTTGTCGACGACGTAGAACACGCCGCGCTGGGCGTTCACCAGCGGCGCGATCTCGGACAGGATCAGGTTCGAGACGGTGACGAGGTCGCGCTCGCCCTGCAGCATGCGGGTGAAGCGGGCGAGGTTCGTCTTCAGCCAATCCTGCTCGGCGTTCTTCAACGTCGTGTCGCGCAGGTTGCGGATCATCTCATTGATGTTGTCCTTGAGCGAGGCGACCTCGCCCGAGGCCTCGACGGTGATCGACCGGGTGAGGTCGCCCTTGGTCACCGCGGTGGCGACGTCGGCGATGGCGCGCACCTGGGTCGTGAGGTTCGCCGCGAGCTGGTTGACGTTGTCGGTGAGGTCGCGCCACAGGCCGGCGGCGCCGGGCACGCGCGCCTGGCCGCCGAGCTTGCCCTCGACGCCGACCTCGCGGGCGACGTTCGTCACCTGGTCGGCGAAGGTCGCGAGCGTGTCGATCATCTCGTTGATGGTGTCGGCGAGCGCCGCGATCTCGCCCTTGGCGTCGACCGAGAGCTTGCGCTTGAGGTCGCCCTCGGCGACCGCGGTGACGACGCTGGCGATGCCGCGCACCTGGCCGGTGAGGTTGTTCGCCATCATGTTGACGTTGTCGGTCAGGTCCTTCCAGGTGCCGGCGACGCCGCGCACCTGGGCCTGGCCGCCGAGCTTGCCTTCGGTGCCGACCTCGCGGGCGACGCGCGTGACTTCGCCGGCAAAGGCGTTGAGCTGGTCCACCATGGTGTTGATGGTGTCTTTCAGCTCCAGGATCTCGCCGCGGACATCGACGGTGATCTTTTTCGACAAATCGCCGCCGGCGACCGCGGTCGTCACCTCGGCGATGTTGCGGACCTGCGCGGTCAGGTTCGAGGCCATCGAGTTGACGCTCTCGGTCAAGTCCTTCCAGGTGCCGGCGACGCCGAGCACGTTGGCCTGACCGCCGAGCCGGCCCTCGGTGCCGACCTCGCGCGCGACGCGCGTGACTTCGCCGGCGAAGGCGTTGAGCTGATCGACCATGGTGTTGAGCGTTTCCTTCAATTGAAGGATTTCGCCCGAGACGTTCACCGTGATCTTCTTCGACAGGTCGCCGCTCGCGATGGCGGTGGCAACATCGGCGATGTTGCGGACCTGCGCGGTGAGGTTCGACGCCATGAAATTGACGTTGTCGGTGAGGTCCTTCCAGGTACCGGCGACGCCCGGCACCTGGGCCTGGCCGCCGAGCTTGCCTTCGGTGCCGACCTCGCGCGCCACGCGCGT
>JAJKJG010000325.1 GCA_021154065.1 Methylobacterium sp. | reverse complement strand
CTTCTGGTCGATCTGGCGCTGGAGGGCCGGCGCGTCGTGCGGCTGAAGGGCGGCGATCCGGCGGTCTTCGGGCGCACCGGCGAGGAGGTTTCGGCTTGCCGCGCGGCCGGCGTGCCCGTGCGCATCGTTCCGGGGGTGACGACCGCGAGCGCCGCCGCAGCCTCGCTCGATCTGTCGCTGACCCACCGCGACCATGCCCGGCGGGTGCAGTTCGTCACCGGGCACGACCGCCACGGGGCGCTGCCGCCGGACCTCGACCTCGATGCGCTCGCCGACCCGCGCGCCACGACGGCCGTCTACATGGGCCGCCGCACGGCCGCGGCTTTGTCGGCCAAGCTGATCGAGCGGGGCTTGAGTCCGGATACCCCGGTCCTCATCGTCAGCAACGTCTCGCGGGAGGATCAGCGCCAGGTGGCGACCACGGTGCGCGGGCTGGCGGACGGCGCGGCGGCCGGAACGGAGTCCGCGCCGGCGATGATCCTGATCGGAGCCGCGGTGGCGCTCGACGGGGATAAGGACACCGTCGAGCGTCCCGCGTCAGCCCGCGATAATGTTCTCAGGGCACTGGAGCTTCACGCGTCGTCGCCGATTGCGTAAACGCCCTCCGCTCCAATCCCGGCCTCCAGCATGAGGCGGGCGCGGGCGCGCAGCTTTTCGGTTTCGCTCTTGAGCTGGCCGCAGGCGGCAAGAATGTCGCGGCCGCGCGGCGTTCGCACCGGCGAGGCATAGCCGGCCCGGAAGACGATCTCCGAAAAGCGCTCGATGCGCTCCCAGTCCGAGCATTCGTAGCGCGCGCCCGGCCATGGGTTGAACGGGATCAGGTTGATCTTGGCCGGCATGCCTTTCAGCAGCCGGACCAGCTCGCGTGCGTCGGCGTGGGAGGCGTTCACCCCCCTCAGCATCACGTACTCGAAAGTGATGCGGCGCGCGTTCGAGAGGCCCGGATAGGCCCGGCACGCCTCCAACAGCGCGGCGATCGGATATTTGCGGTTGAGCGGCACCAGCTCGTCGCGCAGGTCGTCGCGCACGGCATGGAGCGAGATGGCGAGCATCGTGTTCGCCTCGGCCCCGAGGCGCTCGATCTGCGGCACGAAGCCGGAGGTCGAGACCGTGATGCGCCGGCGCGACAGGCCAAGTCCCTCGTTGTCGCTCATCACCTTGATGCCCGCGACCACGCTGTCGAGGTTATAGAGCGGCTCGCCCATGCCCATGAACACGATGTTGGATATGAAGCGTCCGCCGTCGGACGGCACGAACGCGCCGTCGGGCGGGGCAGCGCCCGGCCAGTCGCCCAGTTGATCGCGTGAGACGATGAGCTGCGCGGCGATTTCGCGATGTGTCAGGTTGCGCACGAGACGCTGCGTGCCGGTGTGGCAGAACGAACAGGTGAGCGTGCAGCCGACCTGGGACGAGACGCACAGCGTGCCGCGATCGACCTCCGGGATGTAGACGCACTCGATCTCCGCGCCCTTGTCGAGCGGCCCCGTCGAGGGCATCCGCAGCAGCCACTTGCGCGTGCCGTCCTGCGAGACCTGCTCGCTGACGACCGCGGGACGGTCGAGCGTGTAGGCGTCGGCCAGCGCCTGGCGCAAGCCCTTGCCGACGTTCGACATCGCCTCGAAGTCGCGGATGCCGCGCAGGTAGATCCAATGCCAGAGCTGCCCGACGCGCATCCTCAGCTCGCGCTCGGGCACGCCGATGGCGGCGAGTTTTTCTTTCAATTCATCCCGCGTCAGGCCGGCCAGCGACGGCTTGCCGAGGACCGCGCCGGTTGGCGCTAGACGTCCGGCGGTCTTCTCGACCGCCTCGGTTCGCACAGCCGCGGACGCCGCACGACGACTATGGTTTGCGATGTCGAGCGACGCCGACGCCATAAAAAGCCTGCCTCGTTGGTCGGAGCAGGCCCGGATATAGGCGCTTTGCGTCGAAAGCGTGAGAGGCTTGCTCGTTACGAGCACTCCTTGCGCGCCCGGTCGAGCGCCGGGCCGAAGCCGTTCAGCGAATAGGTGTCGGACACCTTGTTGCCGCGCTTGGAAACGGCTTTCAGAACGAGGTTCGGGCCGCGCGACATGGTCGCGACCACCTGGTTCTCCTCGGCCGGATTCTGAACCCAGGCGTTCTGGTCCTTGGTGACGAGCGCGTAGGTGGTTTTGCCGATGGCGGCCTCCGCATTGCCGTCCTTGGCGGCGAAGCCCATCACCACCGCGATCTCGTTGCGGACGTTCTCGGACGGACGGAACGACACGAACAGGTAGGCCGAATCGCGCTTGAGCTCCTTCGGCTGCTGATCTTTGGGCTTGGAGAGAGCGTAGCAGACCTTGGCGCGGCCCTGCTGCGAGACGTAGGCGTTCCAGTCGCCGAAGCTCGCCAGCAGGGTCGCCTGCGCGCCGCCCGGCCCCGCGGCGGATTTCGCGCCCTTCTTCTCGGCGCCCTTCTTCTCGGCGCCTTTTTTGTCGTCGCCCTTCTTGTCCGCGCCCTTCTTCTCCGGACTTTTCTTGGGCTGCGCCTGCCCTGCCGCTGCCGGCTTGGCCTCCTGGGAGGCGGGCTTGCGGTCGGTCTGCCTCTTCGGGGCGACGGCGCGCTGGGGCTGCGTCGGCGCTTCCTGCGCAAGCGCGGCCGGATCGGTCGCGATGAGAAGCGGGACGCCGAGCGCGAGGGCGAACCGCAAGGAGACGAAGCGAATCATGGCGCAAACCCTAAGGGGCTGATGAGCTTGGCGATAGCATGGAGCCGTAACCTTAACAGAGGGCTGCTCAACACGGCGAAATTGCGGTTCCGGCGATGGAGCGGTTCCCTTATCAGGATCGCCGGTGCGATCGTCGCGCGGGATCAGCCGAGGGAGGGAGGACGGATCATGAGAGCAGTGCTGGCGAAGACGTTCGGCGGGCCGGAGACCCTCGTCGTCGAGGACCTGCCGGAGCCGCGGCCCGGCCCCGGCGAGGTGGTCGTCCAGGTGCGCGCGGCCGCGCTCAATTTCTTCGACACGCTCATCATCCAGGGCCGCTACCAATACAAGCCCGCGTTTCCGTTCTCGCCGGGGGCGGAGTGTTCCGGCGTGGTCGCGGCGCTTGGGCCGGGCGTGAGCGGCTGGGCGGAGGGCGAGCGCGTCATCGCCCATCTGGGCTGGGGCGCGTGCCGGGAGCGAGTGGTCGCGCGCACCGAGCGCCTGGTGCGCATCCCCGCGGGCGTCGGCGACGAGCAGGCGGCGGGGCTCACCGTCACCTACGGCACCTCGCTCCATGCGCTCAAGGACCGCGCGCGGCTGCAAGCCGGCGAGACCTTGGCCGTGCTCGGCGCGGCCGGGGGCGTCGGCCTGTCGGCCGTCGAACTCGGCCGGCTCATGGGCGCGCGCGTCATCGCCTGCGCGTCCTCGCCCGACAAGCTGGAGCTTGCCCGGCGGCACGGGGCCGACCTTGCGCTCGACTACGCGGCCGAGCCCCTCAGGGACGGGCTGAAGCGCCTCACCGAGGGCCGCGGCGTGGACGTAATCTACGATCCCGTCGGCGGCGACCTCGCCGAGCCGGCGCTGCGCGCCATCGCCTGGAAAGGCCGCTACCTTGTGGTCGGCTTCGCAGGCGGCGGGATCCCAAAAATCCCGTTGAACCTCCTGCTGCTGAAGGGATGCGACATGCAGGGCGTGTTCTGGGGCGCGTTCATCGAGCGCGACCCGGCGGGCCACGCCGCCAACATGGCCGACCTGCTCGACTGGGTAGCCCAAGGCAAGCTGTCGGCCCATGTCGATGCGGTGTATCCGTTAGACCAGACGCCGGAGGCGCTCAAAGTCATCGCCCGGCGCGAGGCGAAGGGCAAAATTCTGGTGCGGCCCTGACGGTCGGCCGCAACCTGGGAGGGACAAGGTATGAAGCTTGACGGTTCGATGGCGGCCATCGTGACAGGCGGCGGGTCCGGCCTCGGCGAGGCGACGGCGCGGATGCTGGCCGGCTGCGGCGTCAGGGTGGCGGTTTTCGATCGGGACGCAAGCCGTGGGCGGGCGGTCGCCGACGCGACCGGCGGCCTCTTTTGCGAGGCGGACGTGACCGACGAGCTCTCCGTTGAGAGCGCTTTGGGTCGGGCGCGCGGCGCGCACGGGGTCGAGCGCATCCTGGTCAACTGCGCCGGCGTCGCGCCCGTCGGGCGCACCGTCTCGAAGCAGCGCGACACGGGGCGTCTTGTCGCGCACGACATGGCGACCTTCCGCCAGGCGATCGAGATCAACCTCGTTGGCACCTACCGCATGATCGCGGGGTCCGCCGCGGCGATGGCCGGGCTCGACCCCGTCACCCCGGACGGCGGGCGCGGCGTCATCGTTAACACCGCGTCCATCGCCGCCCAGGACGGGCAGATCGGGCAGGCCGCCTACGCGGCCTCGAAGGGCGGGGTGCTCGGGCTGACGCTGCCGGTGGCGCGCGACCTCGCGGCTTACGGCATCCGGGTGGTGACGATCATGCCGGGGCTGTTCCGCACGCCGATGTTGGAGACCGTGACCGACGAGTACCGCGAGGCCCTGGAGGCGAGCATCCCCTTCCCCTCGCGCCTCGGCCGCCCCGAGGAATACGCCGCTCTCGTGCGCGCCATCGTCGAGAACGACATGCTCAACGGCGAGGGCATCCGTCTCGACGGGGCGCTCAGGATGCAGCCGAAGTAAGACGTAAAGCAGCGGCTCACCCCTCCCCCGCCAGCCCCGCCGCCATCTGGTCCATGCGCTGCGCCAACTCGACGTCGCGGCGGGTCAGGCCGCCCGCATCGTGGGTCGTAAGCGTGACCTCGACCGTGCGGTAGACGTTGGTCCACTCCGGATGATGGTTCATCCGCTCGGCCACGAGCGCGACGCGCGTCATCCAGCCGAACGCCTCGACGAAGTCGCGGAACACGAAGCGTTTGGCGATGGCGTCGCGGCCCTCGGCCATCGCCCAGCCGTGAAGGCCGGCGAGAAGCTCGGTGCGTTCGGGATCGGTCAGCGGTGCGGCCATAGCGTCGATGCTATGATGAACTTTCGTCAGTTTCCACTGTCATTCCGGGGCTCGCCGAGGGCGAGAGCCCCGAACCCATGAACATACCCGTTCAGGAGAAGGTGCAGCGGAACCCGCCGCCTCGACCCGATTGGGTCCGCCGCCGGACGCGTGTGGACTCGGCTCCGTCTCCGTGCGGCGCGGATACGGGGTCCGGGGCTCGCGCACCGGCTTCGGCGCGGCCCGCG